>JARYLH010000032.1 GCA_029907755.1 Candidatus Methanosuratincola sp. | reverse complement strand
GCAATCGAGTACCGAGACCTCGAGGGGCGACAGCCCGTCGGTCGCAATCTCGACCTCTTCGCCGCGAATGATTGCATTGGCAATGGACTCTGCCCGCCGGTCAGCAGCGGATATCCTGTAATCGCAAACACCCCGCCGCTGCAGGGATCTCAGAACTTGCGCTTTGGACCGCTGAAGGTCATCGGACGGCAACGAGTTCGCGAAGAGCCTCCCCTTTCCGTCCAGCGCCAGTACGATCCACTTTGCCCCGACCCTGCACGGCAAGACAGATATGCTCATGCGATCCACCGTATTATAGAGTATGATATATCGCCTCGCCAGTTATAAGATCAGGTGGGCAGTATGATCGAGGTCGACGGATCCTACGGGGAAGGGGGAGGCCAGATCCTCAGGGGGGCGGTCTTCCTCTCCTGCGTAACTCGGACCCCTGTTAGGGTCTACAACATAAGGGCAAGGCGCCCGAAACCAGGGCTCCAGCCCCAGCACCTCGTGGGGCTGAAGGCGGCCGCCGAAGTCTCGGGGGGTCTGCTCGAGGGCGCTGAGCTTGGCAGCTGCGAGGTCAGGTTCTCCCCCGGCGCCGTGTCTGGCGGCGAATACACGTTTCAGATCGGGACTGCAGGGAGCACCATGCTGATAGCCCAAGAGCTGATACCGATACTCGCTTTCGCTGAGGGGCGATCCGAGGTGAGGATGGTCGGCGGCACTGATGTGCCCTGGAGCCCCCCCGTGGATTACTTCAGGAATGTCGCGATACCAGCGTTCAAGATCATCGGCATCGAGGCATCGGTGGAGCTGGTTAGGAGGGGGCACTTCCCGAAGGGGGCGGGCGAGGTGCGGCTTTCGGTGGTGCCGTCGAAGCTTCTGAATCCGGTTAGGGCTGTTGAAAGGGGGCGGGTCGAGACGATCAGGGGCATTTCGCACTGCACGAACCTTCCGTCCCACGTAGCCTCAAGGCAGGCCTCGTCAGCCGAGCGTGCGCTCAGGAAGGCGGGATACGAGAACATAAGGATAGTCAGCGAGACGGGATCGAACCCCCAGGGGGGACCCGGGAGCGGGATAGTGATCTGGGCCGAGACCGGCACCGAATTCAGGATTGGGGCCGACGCGCTCGGATCGAGGGAGAGGAGGGCCGAAGAGGTGGGCGAGATCGCGGCGGGAAAGCTTTTGGAGGAGCTCCAGAGCGGGATGGCACTGGATTCGCACCTGGGAGACATGCTGATCCCACTGGTAGCTCTAACGAACGGCGTGTCGAAGATCGGGGTCTCGAAGCTCACGCCCCACTCGGAAACGATGATATGGCTGTGCTCCAAGTTCCTTGGCACCCGATTCAGGATCGAAAAACTGAAGGGCGGCGGGGCTGCAGTGGAGGTCGAGGGGAAGGCACCCTCAAAACCCTGAGGCGGCAGGGGTCGTTCCTCCCGACTGCCTTAAGAAGTTCATCCCTATCGCGCAATCATGAACCGCTCATATGCCCTCGCCCCTCCATTCGGGGCCCTCGAGTGGCCCAAGGGCATCGAGCACGCGCTTTTTGAACCCCTCCAAGCCCTCCCCCTTTGCGGCAGCCATGAGATCGGATTCCCCGAAAAGGGCGGTTGCTCGCTCGAGCTGCTCCTTGCTTGCGGCGTCAGCCTTGTTCAGGAATGTCAGTATCTTGAGGTCGGGGAAGGCGCCGGATATCCCGTCCCTCAGAGATTTCTGGCTCTCGATCGAAAAGCCGTTCGCCTCCGAGGCGTCCACAACGAAAGCCATCAGGTTTGCCAGCCTGCCCAGGGCAGTTATCGAAAGGCGCTCGGTCTGGTTCATCTCCTCCAAGGGGCGGTCCAAGATCCCGGGCGTGTCGACCACCTGTATTAGCCTCCTGCCAATCAGGACGTGCCCTATCATCAGCTCCTTCGTCGTGAACGGGTAGGGCCTCACCTCGGGCTTTGCCCTTGAGATCGAGCGGAGGATCGTGGACTTGCCCACACCGGGGTACCCAGCAAGGACCACGGTGGGGACGGAGGGGTCAGCCGCAGGGAGGTCCTTCATCTTCTCCCTCATTTCTGCGATCAGCTCGAGATCCCCCCTGGCGTCCCTGATTATTGACGCCGCCCTGCCCAGGAAGGCCCTCCTCGCCTTGCCCGCTTCTTGGGGGGTGCTCGCGGACCTGATCCTCCTGGAGGCGTCCTTCGCAACCTCGTGGATCACCCTGGCAGCGCGGCTGATCCTCCCCAGCGCAGATCGCACGTTGGCTACGCCGGACTGGAGCTCAAGGATCTCCCTGTAGAACGGGTGGAGGCGATCGATCGTGGGGACCGAACGGACCAGCGACTCGAGGTAACCCGCGGAGACGCGCTCGCATGCCCTGACCCTGGATGCCTCCCTGCGCTTCGCCTTCATTATCGCGGGCAGCCGTTGCGGGAGCTCGACCTCGACCTTATCAGATTCGCGCAGCATCTTGCCCACTATCTCATCAGCAGTGAGCACCGTCGGCATCGTCTCGAAAGGCTGCTTCATTCTTTTACACTCCTATCCCATACTACTCTCCCGTCCCTGATTAATGCCACCACCCGGTGGTAGGGGATGACCACTTCCTCTCCCCCCTCTATGCATATTAGCGCCCTCGGGGCGATGTCTGTGACGTCCTCGCCCCTTATGACCCTCCGGTTCCCGGGGGCGCCGCGGTGGACTATCACTATCCCGTACCCGACCAGCCCGCCCTCGCAGGACCACTTTATCCTGTTCAGCATCTCCCTTATCGTTGTCATCTGAAACACGGGTAAAAGCTTATTTAATTCGCTTCTCAACGAGAGAGTGCATGTGGAGGTTTTAAAAGTTGCCTGAGGCGCAGTTCGGATACCCGGTCACCGGTGCCACGACCGTCGGGATCGCCTGTAAGGACGGCGTGGTCCTGGCATCTGAGAAGAGGGTGACCTACGGATTCTCCATAATGACGAAGGCTGGCAAGAAGGTCTTTGCGATCAACGACAGGCTGGGAGTGGCGTTTGCTGGGCTGATCTCGGATTCTCAGGCCGTGCTCAGGAGGATCTCTGCGGAGACCAACCTTTACGAGCTCGAGACCCGCAAGCCGATGAGCGTCAGGGCGATGGCGAAGATACTCGCGAACCTGCTCTACGCGCAGAGGGCATACCCGGTGTACACCGAGACGATGGTCGGCGGGATGGACGAGGAAGGGGCCAAGCTCTTCGTGCTCGACCCGCTTGGATCGATGATCGAAGACAGATACGCTGCACTGGGGACCGGGGGGGCGATTGCGATCGGCATAGTCGAGTCGGCCTACTCCCCCGAGATGGGAGTCGACGCCGGCAAGGAGCTGGCGGTGAGGGCAGTGAAGGCTGCGATAGCCAGAGACGTCGCCTCGGGCGATGGCGTGGACGTTCTTGTCATATCCAAGCAAGGCGCAAGAGAGGAGACGCTACCAGCGAAATGAGCGAGGTCTGCAAGCGAGCGGCTGGCACCTTGGGAGTTCAGTACAGGGTCCTCAGGTCGCAGGGCTACCACATAGTGGGCAGGCACTCGGCTGTGAAGACCTGCCACTGGACCAAGGAGGCCATTACCGGCGGAGAGCCCTGCTACAAGGGCAAGTTCTACGGCATAGAGAGCCACAGGTGCCTCCAGATGACCCCCGCGGTGAGCAGGTGCTCGAACATGTGCCTGTACTGCTGGAGGGTGCTGCCGCACGAGCACGGATACCCTTCGGTTGACGACGAAGCGGAGGATCATCCGGAGGCGATCGTCGATGGGGCGATTGCTGCGCAGAGGCGGGCGATCAGCGGCTACAAGGGGAACGCGAGGACAGACCCCCAACGGTTCAGGGAGGCGCTGGATCCCAGGCACGCGGCAATAAGCCTGAGCGGGGAGCCGACGGAGTACTCGATGCTCGACGGACTCATAAGCGAGTTCAGAAGGAGGGGGATGACAACATTCCTGGTCACAAACGGCACGAACCCGAAGAGGCTCGGGGAGATCCGCGAGCCCACCCAGCTTTACGTCTCGCTGAGCGCGCCCTCGGAGGAGGTGTACAGATCTGTCTGCAGGCCGGCTTCGGGCGCAAGCTGGGGGAAGCTGATGGAGTCCCTCTCGCTGCTCAGGTCCTTTTCGTGCCCCACCGTAGTCAGGATGACCGCAGTCAAGGGCCTTAACATGACCGACCCGGGGGGATACTCTAGGATCATATCAAACGCATCGCCCACGTACGTCGAGGTCAAGGCATACATGCACGTCGGGTTTTCGGTGACTAGGCTCGGCTATGAGAGCATGCCAAGCCACGCGGAGATCGTCCAGTTCGCAAGGGACATTGCGGAAAGGACGGGGTACGAGCTGGTAGGCGAGGTCCCCATCAGCAGGGTCGCGCTTCTAAGCAGCATAGGCAAACCTAAAAAGGTCTCCGCATCCATCTAAACAAGGTGGCGCCGTTGAAGTTCGAGGGCATAATCGAGGAGATCGCCCTTTCCCTCAAGGCAAAGGACGCGAAGAGGGAAGAGATAATCTCGCAGTCGAGGGAGATAATAAGGAGGTCCGGGAGCGCAGTCCTCTCTATCCACAGGGGGGAGTTCGAGGCAGCCGAGGAGAGCCTCAGGGCAGCCAAGGCAGCGCTGGAGGGGGCGCTCCATGCGTGCAAGGACTTCCACGAGTTCTACTACACCGGCCCGCTGCCGCAGGCATTCCAAGAGTACGCCGAGGCCACGATACTCCTATCCCTTGTCAGGGACCAGGAGGTCCCGAAGCCGGCCGAATTGGGCATCCCGCCCGAGCCCTACCTGACGGGCGTGGCTGATGCAGCAGGCGAGCTCAGGAGGTACGCCCTCGACTCGATCAGGAAGGACAGCATCGATGAGGCGTGGAGAGCGCTCGAGCTCATGGAGGAGGCGTATACGCTGCTGAAGGCCATGGACTACCCGAGGGCGGTCGTCCCGAACCTGAGGAGGAAGGTGGACGTGATGAGGAGGCTTGTCGAGGAGACGAGGGGGGATGTCACGATCGCCCACCAAGGGCTGCTGATCAGGAGGGGGATCGAGAGGGCCTCCGCTGAAATGGAAGGGAGAAAGGAGAAA
This sequence comes from Candidatus Methanosuratincola sp., assembly GCA_029907755.1. GTDB lineage: Archaea > Thermoproteota > Methanomethylicia > Methanomethylicales > Methanomethylicaceae > Methanosuratincola. The sequence continues at coordinate 8,079 of JARYLH010000032.1, read as the reverse complement.
GGCGCGAGCGGGGGTGGGGAAGGGGCATGAAGATCAGGATCAAGGAAGTGCTTGAGAAGGCTGAGAAGGACTTTGAGGAGGCATGGAGAGAGACGGGGCCCCTTGTCGGGGGCAAGGGCGCTTTCGTGACTGGGAAGAAGGGCGCAAGGCACGTCCTCATCGAGACAGCGAACAGGCTGAGGGAGATCTACCTTGAGCTCGGGTTCGACGAGGCCGTGAACCCGATGATCGTGGATAAGGCGGACATATACAAGCAGTATGGGCACGAGGCGCCTGCAATACTTGATAGGTGCTACTACCTGGCGGCGCTCCCGCGCCCAGACATCGGGATAGGCGCGGACAGGATCGCGAAGATCAGGGAGGCAGGAGGGCCGACCGACGAGGCGGCGCTCGAGAGGCTGAAGGGGGTCTTCCACGACTACAAGAAGGGGAAGGTCGACGGTGACGATCTGGTGGAAAAGGTTGCAGAGGGGCTCGGGGTTCCGGACACGACCGCGCTCAGGATACTCAACGACGTATTCCCCGAGCTCAGGATGCTTGAGCCCTTGCCCACCAAACTTTTGTTGAGGTCGCACATGACGAGCGCCTGGTTCCTAACGTGCGCGGCGGTCCAGCACAAGTTGGAGATGCCCGTGATGCTCTTCTCCGTGGGCCTCAGGGCGAGGAGGGAGCAGCAGGAGGACGCGACGCACCTGAGGTTCCACCACGCGGCGTCCTCGGTAATCATGGACGAGGAGGTGTCGGTAGAGGACGGGAAGCGTGTCTCAGAAGAGGTTATCAAGAGGCTCGGATTCGGGGAGGTCAGGGTCGAGAGGAAGAAGGTAACAGCCAAGTACTATGCGCCCGGGACTGAGCACGAGGTCTTCGCCAAGGTCGCCGGGACAGGCTGGGTGGAGCTGATGGACTTCGGCCTCTACAGCCCTGTGGCGCTGGCGCGTTACGGGATAGAGTACCCCGTCCTGAACATAGGGATTGGGGTCGAGAGGGTGGCAATGCTCCTCCACGGCTACAAGGACGTCAGGGAGCTCTCTTACCCGCAGTTCTACGGCGAGTGGGTGCTCTCGGACGCATCCCTCGTGAGGCAGATCTCGTTCGTCGAGGAGCCGTCGACCGAGGAGGGGAGGGCAGTCGAGAGGGCAGTAGTGGAGGCGATTGAGAGGAACAAGGACGCGGAGAGCCCGTGCGAGTTCGTCGCTTACGAGGGCACGGTCTCCGGAAGGAACGTCAGGGTGACGGTGTACGAGCCAGATCATGAGGTCAGGCTCGTCGGGCCTGCCGCATTCAACGAGCTTGTTGTGTACAGGGCGAACATACTGGGGATCCCGCCGCAGGGGATGGAAAATGTGGAGCTGGTGAGGGCAGCCAGGGCCTCAGGGGTCAGGACCGGCATAAGGTATGTCGACGCGGTCGCGAAGATGGCGGCGGCTAGGATCGAGAGGGAAGGGCAGGCGGACATCAGGGTCAGGATGGTGAAGCTCCTGAGCGACATAAACCTGAAGGTTTCGGAGGTCGGGCTCAGGTACATATCCAGCAGGCAAGGGAAGATAGACGTGAGGGGGCCGGCGTTCATCGGTGTTAAGTCCGAGTTGGGGCGCGATCAGAGCTAAAGCTGTTGAAGGAGAACTCATCAACTGGGGAGGGGGGAGCAGGGCATCTCTGTCCAGCACCCTTTTGACGTCGAGAAGGTAAGGAGTGCCCAGCGCGCCCTAGCCAGGAAGGTATCGCTCACGCCGCCGGCGGAGATCCGTTCGATCTGCGGGATGGACGTATCCTACCGGGGCGAAGAGGGGTTCGCGGCAGCGGTCGTGCTCGGCTTCCCGGACATGGAGGTTATAGAGGTGAAGACCGCCCGGGGGGCGGCACCGGTCCCATACATGCCCGGCTTCCTCGGGTTCAGGGAGATGCGGTTCCTAGCCGCGCTATTCTGGAGGCTTGCGGCGAGGGCATCAGTCTACATGGTGAACGGGCATGGGGCATTCCATCCCGAGGGGCTCGGGGCGGCATCGCACTTTGGGGTCGCCTTCGACGTCCCCTCCATCGGCGTCTGCCTCTCACCGCTCTCGTTCGAAGGCGGGTCGGTTGCGGGGGATCGCATCCTCATAGCCAACGGTATAGAGGTGGGAGGGGTCCTCCGCACCCGCGGCGGGGGGAGGTTGTTTGTCAGCGCTGGACACAGGATGAGCCCGGAGCGCGCTTTGGAAATTGTGAACGGGTGCATGAGAGGGCACCGGTTACCAGAGCCTTTATTTCTCGCGGATCTATACAGTAAGAGAACCATGGAGGGCTGACCCCGAATTGGAAGGTGATCTCTGGTTCGCACTCCTCCAGATCTTCAAGATGGGGGGGCACACAAGGCAGATACTGCTCGGCACCTCGGACTTCGGAAGGATGATCGGCGTCTCGCAGCAGACGGCGTCGAGGCGCCTCCTTGAGCTCGTGGAGGGCGGGTTCATAATGAGGGAGCTGACGCCCGACGGGCAGCTTGTGACGATAACCGAGAAGGGGATGGGTGCGATAAGGGAGGTCTACAACGCTCTGAAGATGGGGCTCGAGGGCATCGACAACGTCAAGTTCCTCAATGGCTTCGTCTTTTCTGGATTCGGGGAAGGCGCATACTACGTCACGAAGAGCGGCTACAGGGAGCAGTTCTCTGAGAAGCTCGGGTTCGCCCCATTCCCTGGCACGCTGAACCTGAGGCTAAGGACCGCGGCAGACATCAGGGCCAGGACCGAGCTCGAGGCGCTCCCCGGGATCACGATTAAGGGCTTCACGAACTCGGAGAGGACCTACGGGGACGTGAAGTGCTTCCTGGCGAAGGTCAACGACACCGCGGAGGGGGCGGTGCTGATGATACACCGGACGCACTACGGAAAAGAAGTTCTCGAGATAATTGCCCCGGAGAACCTTAGGAAGAGGTTCGGGCTCAGGGACGGGGACATGGTCCAGCTCAAGGTCTTCCTTAACCGCGACCATGCTACGTAAAGCAAGTCACCTGGGTTGGGGCTTTGATGCAGGGTTCAGGAGCGCCCTGATCTTCGAGGAGCTTATGTCGCCGTACTTCCCGAGCCTCACGATCTCTCCCCGGAACCCCTCTTGACGGATCACTCTGGCGAGATCCTCCTGGTCGTAACCGAGGGCGACAATGTCCGGCATCAGCGACTCGAGGATCGCCTTCGTGTCGAAGTCGACGCCGCCCAAGATTGCGCGGTCCACGGGCTTCAGCGCCTCCACCAGCTCCCTCCTGTGCTCCTCGTTCATCACGGGCGCCCTCCCCTTCCTTTTCATGATCGTGGAGTCCCTCGCCACGACGACTATAAGCTCGCCTCCTGGACCTGCCAGCTTCTTGGCCTCCTCGAGGTAGCGGAGGTGCCCATAGTGGAGCAGGTCAAAGCAACCTGCGGCGAGAACGCGCTTCCCCGTTCACCACACCCCCGTCTCCCTGGGCTTGAAATCAGCCGTGCTCGGTCTCGAAGGTCCACTCATACCTGAGCCACCCCATATTCCTGCATGCATCGATTATGCCCTCACAGTAGGCGATGCACACGAGCGCTGTAATATAGTCCTGCTTCCCGAAATAATACTTGCTGTCCTCGAAGTAGATTTTGGACAGACGTATGTTCTCTTCGGCGTGCTTGCGGAGCGAGGCGTCCTCAGGTAGCAGAATCCCCATTGTCCTGAATACCCTTTCGGTCGCCGAGATGTACCTTTCGAGTTTCTTCCTGGCTTCCTCCTCAAAGCTCAAAGGCATCCCCTCACGAGTCCCTCCTCTGCCCCGGCTATGAGGACCAGCGCCTCTGCCTCCATGAAGTGGAGGCGCCCAGGGACTATCAGGGAGTGTGGGGGCGGACCGAAATCCAGGTCCTTCAGCACGACCGCCCTGCCCGCCTGGACAAGCTGGGATGGAGATCCCGCCCTGGCCAGCACTACCATGAGCGTGTCGTCCGGGACCACGCCGCCCCGCTGCTGTGACTCCATCTCAAGCAGGAGGCGGATAGCCTCGCTCGCGTCCATGAACCTGCCCTCCTCCACGCGGAGGTCGAGGAAGAAGAGCGTGTGCAGCCCGAGACCCCTGTTGATCCTGAGCGTCTCGTAAGGGACCAAGGAGAGCGGCTCGGGGAAGGTTATCGTCGCAGACCTCCCGAACTTGTAGTTCTGCAGGCCCACGGCGCCAGGCGCGACCGATATGATGGATGGCGCGTTCACCACCTCGACCCTAATCCCCCTCCTGACCGCCCTGAGCCTCAGGTCGACGTGCGTGGTTGCTACGAAAGGATCTCCCGCCACCAGAAGCGCGACCTCGCCGCGCGAGGCGGCCTCGAGTATCCACCTTCCGTCCTCGACCTCCCTCCGACCGACGAGCCGGATCTCCCTCCCGATCAATCTTTTCAGGGATTCCAAGTTCAGCCCGGGCATCACGTTCGTGTAGTTCTCGAGCAGGACCATGTCGGCTGCCTTAGCGCGGTCCAGACCGTGCAGGCTGATCCCCCTCTCGTCATACAGGCCCAATCCTATGAATGTCAGGGAAGGCATGCGGAATCACGCAGTGGAGATCAACGAAGCGATACTTTTAAATTACACTTCCTAAATGGAAAAGTCGGACGGGCCTGTAGCTCAGTACGGTAGAGCGATGGGCTCTTAACCCATTGGCCAAGGGTTCAAATCCCTTCAGGCCCGCCACAATCCATATCTTTTTAAGATGGTCCGCCCCACGATAGTGCGCATTCTGTTTTTTTCTGGATGGTTTCTAAAAAATTACAGTACGACCAGACATGGTTGAGGGGCGCATTGATCGAGCGGAGAAACCTTTCAATAGGTACGCTCACTGTGCTAAAGGAATCTATTTTTCCAGATCCCACCCCCACCACAAGACCCTGCAGGAGCAGAGCTGAACCTCTAGGATCGCGCCAAAAAGCCGCTCGGGATGGTGCCTTATCCGAACGTATATCGATGCGCTCGGTCCAGCATCGGGGAGGGCAGCGTTCGAGGCAGGTCTGGCGGAAAATTGTCTTTCGAGGCGGCCGAGAGAGGCGCCACTTACGGGCAGCCAGATGATCGCCTAAACGAGCCTCCCCTTGCAGAAGCGGTAGGTCTCGTCAGCTATTTTCATGAGCTCCGGGTCATGGGTCGAGAGCAGGACGGTCTTCCCGCTGTCTCTCAGGGAAGAGAAGACCTTGTATATGATGCGCGAAGTCTCCTCGTCGACGAAGACCGTCGGCTCGTCTGCGAAGACGTATTTCGGATCCTTTATGAGCGCCCTTACGAAAGCGGCCCTCTGCTGCTCCCCGCCGGACAGCTGCTCGACAAGGTGCTCTGCCCGGTCTGCAATGCCCAGCCTCGAAAGCCACTCCCTCGCTTTCCCCTCGTACTCCCACGGGTCGACGTCAGAAGAGTAGAGCGGGAGGAGGATGTTCTCCAAGGTAGTATACTGCGGCAGCAGGTTGATGTGCTGGAATATGAAGCCGAAGCTCTGCCTCCTGAACATCGTCCTCCAGAAGTCCGATGCCAAGAGCACATTCTCCCCGTCGTACAGGATCTCCCCTGAGGTCGGCGTGAGGATCAGCCCGATCATGCTCAGCAGGGTTGTCTTGCCGCAGCCGCTCGGACCTGTGAGGGCCACGATTGACCTGTCCTTCACCTTGAGGCTGACGTCGACGACCGCGGCTGTCTCGTTGAACTTCCCCCTGTTGAATATCTTTGTCAGGTTCCGGACCTCTATCATGCGGCAGCCCTCCTCATCGCGAGCTCGGGGTCGGTGATCGCGTTCAGCCACGCTGGAACTACAGTCGTGATCAGCAAGGGTATCACGGTGACGGCGTATATCGAGAAGACCGACTGGAGGCTGACGTAGACAGGCAGCCTGAACTCCCTGGGGAGGTAAGCCCAGCCGAGCAGTATGTCCACGAGGCCAGGCGCGTTGAGGAACGCGGCGTAGGAGAAGCCCAGAAGCATCCCGAGAGAGGTAGCGAAGAAACCAAGGACCAAACTCTCGACCAGCCTCACCTCGATGATGTCCAGAGTCGAGAACCCGAATGTCTTCAGGAGACCCACCTCGAACTGGGACTCGTGGCCCACGACGATAGCCTGGCTGAAGGCGATCAGGGCGATGGCTACGAGCAGTATAGTCCAAAGCGTTGTGAATATCCCGCCCCTGGCGCCGTAGGCGGCCTTGTAACCCCTCAGCAGGAGGTCTTGGTCGAGGACGCGTAGGTTCGGTATTGAGTTCATCTTGGATGCGACATTAACAGGGTCCTCAGCCGGGCTGACGTAAACGCAGAGGTCGGTTACCTGACCTTCAGGCATGCTGAAGAACTTGTTTGCGTCTTCCAGTGACATCAGGATCATGTCAGCAGTGTAGATCGAGGAGGCGTCCGAGAAAAGCCCGACGATGTGGAACTTATTGGCTTCCACCGACTCGCTCAGGAGTATGATGTCGTCGCCGACCCTGACGTCCAGCATGTAAGCGAGGAGCTTCCCGATTACGATGTTGCCGGTACCCTCGTCCTCAGGCGTCAGGAAACGGCCTTCTTCAAGGCTTGTTATCACGCCCCTCGAGTAGTTCAGCCCCTCTGGATCCAGCCCGACGACGACGAAGGTGTACTGCCCTATCCCGGCGTATCCCCATGTGCGCTTGAGGACCTTCTCGACCCCAGGTATCCCAGAGATCAGGCTGGTGTATGAGGTATTGATCGGCTCCACCCTCCCGCCCTTGAGATACTGGAGGGTCAAGTCAGGCGCGGACTGGACGCTGAATTCGGCCTCCCTCTCCAGCCCGTCCTTCGTGAAGAGGACCGCAGAGATCATAGTTGTCGCCACCAGGAAAGTGATCAGGATTACTGCAGTCCTCATCCGGTATCTCCTAAGGCAGTCGAAGGAATAGTTCAGCAGGTTCTTGTGTTTCCTAATCATGTATCTCATCCCTTAACAGCAGTAAAATTGAATCCCGGGATCGTCTCCCTAAAATCCCTAAGCCATATCGGGGTGTCGATGAAGCTGGACGAGACGATGTAGTCGTAGCCGCCCGGCACGTCGTACAGGGACCTCACGAAGACCTCGATCAACGGGTTCCTCGTTCCTTCATAGTTCGTCCCTATCGCAATGCTTGGAAGAGCAACAGTCTCCCGCAGCGCCTTGTCATACTCCCGCATGGACCACTGGCTCTCGCTGTAGACCGCGACTGAGAGGAGCGCGGCAGTCAGGACAATTGCCAGAACAGGCAGTATAAGTACCCTCCTCAATCATCGTCCCCCCGCAGGTATCATTATCAGGTACCTGAATACCCCTTCGAACCCATTGGACTTGATCTCGACGACATTGTCAACGCCTGCCTGTATGAGCGTCACGAAGCAACAGGAGGCTATGGACGTGTTGACGACCAGGGTCTGGTTTATGTACGTCTCGCCGAGGGGTATCCCGTTGAACTTTACATCGATGTTTCCTATTTTTTTGATCTCGAGGGGCTGTACTCCAAGGACCATGATCGACTGGCCGCCTGCACCAGCATATCCAAAGATGTCCTTGACTGTTTGCCCCTCAGCAATTGTGAAGTTCTCCGAGACGTAGGTCTGCTGGTCAATCCACCCCTTGGGCAGGACTACAGGTTGTATAGGGCTGAAGTAAGGGTGAGCGCTCAGGAAGACCGCCAGAAGCACGACCACCCCAACGGTCGAGACGGTCAGCAAGACGAACATCGCCCTGAGGGGTTGTGAGACCTGTCTCATTTTCCGGTCACCTATAGATTCTTTTGACCGCAAATAAACCTTCCACTCCCTCTTTTGGTTTCAGGGTTCAATTCCAAGGTCCTAAACGCTATATCTTTATACGACGCGCTCCATCACTAAACGTGGAGGTTCAAGCTAGAATGATCTGGACTCCGCTCACTACGGTTATGACGGTGCTTGGCATTTTCGGTCTCGCGCTGGTCGTTTATGCCTCAGGGAAGGCGTACGCAATCAACAGGAGGATATCCAAGGCTGGGCTCGAGGAGAAGTACATCCTCGAGAAGAACTACTACCTACTCTCAACCGTTGTATGGGTGATCCTGGTCTCCAGGATAGTTGCGAGCGGGCTCTTTTGGGCTAC
>JARYLH010000031.1 GCA_029907755.1 Candidatus Methanosuratincola sp. | reverse complement strand
GGAATAATTGACATTTCGAGAGTTGAGCTGCCCTCAGAAGCACTTAAACGGCTGGAGACTGAATCAGATCGTTTAGTTCTTGTAAATTATTGCAAACAGGAAGAGACAGGGATAGCGTTTGGTAGAGCTGTGGCTTCGAGAGCCAAGGTAGGCAAACCGTTAATTCAGGTTGACAATGATTTTGTAATAAGCTGGAATGTCGAAGGGGACGATTTTGCAAGATGGATCTCGGAGAAGTTATCAAAGAGGTTGATGGTCCCAACAAAAACCGAGCAGATGGCATCGAAAGTTCGGAGAATTTCAGGGGTGATAAAAGGCGAAAATGTGTGGGTTAATGGAGTGGTAGTGGGCAAGGCGGCAAGCGATGTAGTTGAGCTGTTTGAGGACGTGGATGGGAAAATACAATTTTTTGGAGTTGAGGTAAAAGAGCATGTTTTGAGCAGATTAAAAATTACAGACCTCAACAAGGCGATAGTTCGCAGTGGCACAATTAGAAGAACCCAGAAAGTTCCAAGGATTAAACCTACAAAGAAAAAAAGAATCGCCTGCTTGATTGACCACGACGCAGAAAAGCTAGCTCATAAATTCAAAGAAGCTTCTGCAGTTGTAACGGTGGGAGATGATACGACAAAGACTGCAGGGAGCATACTGAGCAGATATGATGTGCCAGTCATTGGCATAACTGACGGGGATGAAGACGGAATCTGCACGGAAAGGACTTTTGCAACCGGGTCTGTGGTGTTCACACTTGAAGGAGGGAGGGATGACTTCGCAGGGAAGCTGATCAGAGAGAGGATATTCAAAGATGCAAAAGAGATCCCATTAACGAATTTAACCGATCTTGAATCCAAGATTAGGGAGCTTTTGGGATTTGCACGCATAAAAAAGGTTGAACGGCATACATCCTTAACCCGATAAGGTAAAGTAAATAATTGAAGGGTCAGGTGCCTTGAAGAACGACATTACTGAAAAACTACCTCCTTTTTTGAAAGAGGTTTGTAATGAGTGAAGAGAGAAGGCATTGCAAAAATTTTTAAATAAAGCCGTTATAACAAAAACATGGAATTTTGCTTCAATGGCTATCAACAACTCCAAAAAAAGATCATCAGCAGCGAGATCTGTACGTTGTGTGGGGCGTGCGAGGTGGCATGCCCGATGAATGCAATTGAAATCACCGAGACAAACAACTCACAAGTTTACGATTGTAATGATATAGTCCCAGAGTGTAGGATATGTTATGACATATGCCCCCACACAGGGCCGAACATTCAGAAGGTTTTTGATGAGTTTTCGACAGGACCAAGCTTTCTTCCCGGAATAGGAAGGTTTTATTCAATAAAAATTGCACGAAGCACTTTCGGCGACATAAGGGAACTTACGGGTAGCGGAGGCGTTGCGACATCGTTGGCCCTTTGCGCACTCGAAGAAGGGCTTGTCGACGCAGTAGTTGCGTCTGAAACAAAAGAGCTGGGAAATATGAAGTTCCAGCTCAAGCAAAAGATCCCACCAATAAGCGATTTTCTGCCCTCCATGCTGAGTGTGCATTTTCATCCAGCAGCTGTTGCGAAAGCATTTGACTCGCTGATTAAAGGATATTCAGGTTCAAGAGTTGCATTTGTAGGAGTCCCTTGCCACATGATTGCCATGAGGAAACTACAGATATTTGGTCACAAGTCGAGCGATGAGCTTGGCCCTTTGATTGGCCTTTTCTGCCTATGGAGCATCTCCTCACTAAAAGATCTTATTGAAAGCCTCGAGGAGAGGGGGGTTGAGAAAGCCAAAATCAGAAGTATCGAGCTAGATTCGGAGTTCAATGTAAACATTGGTTCCAACCAGATCAAGATCCCAACGAAAGAAATTTGGGAGCGCGTGAGAGAAGGGTGTAAAACTTGCCAAGATCTCACAGGTTTGGTCTCTGATGTTTCGGTAGGAAGGGTGGAGGGCGTCTCCCCAGATTGGTCTGTCTTGATTATTCGATCAAAAAATGGAGAGGATCTAGTAAACCGGGCCGTAAGAGGGAAATACATCGAATGCTCCGAGGCAGATGCGTCTGTTAAAGAGAACTTAATTTCGCTCAGCATGAAAAAGAAGCATTTTGCAGAGGAAGAGTACAAAGAAGACATAAAGAGAGGTTTGTTAACCCCCGAGGCCTTTGAGGTACTGCATGACAACATTGCTGGCTAAACGTTTTATCAACAATTAGTGGGGCTGGAGGGACTTGAACCCCCGACATGCGGGTTTCCCCGCCTAGCCGCTCCAGAAGAAAATCATCCCTCAAAGGTCATATTTTCTTCAATGAAGCCTCTGGAGCCCTTAACGAGGCGAGGGTTTCCCCCTTCGCCTTGCCGTCATACCGTGCTAGACCACAGCCCCACCAAATTCAGAGAAAATAAACGGGATTATATAAACCTAATTTGGCAAATTTCTGATCCTACAGAAAAGTTCGCTTTTAATTATCCACAATTTTTCTGTCAATTATGGAGCCTCAGGCGGGGTTTGAACCCGCGACCACCGCCTATTTGGGCAACATCAAAAGCATACCAAGGCGGTGCTCTACCAGGCTGAGCCACTGAGGCGCCGATATTTAACCGGCACATAAGGTTAATTAATTTTTTGCAAGACCAATAACCATTATAAAAACAAAAGAAGCATTCAATAACATTAATGAGCCGACAAAGAGGGACGAACGCATTGAAATGGAGCCATACAGGACCGTTAGCGGTTGCTTCGCTTTACATAACAATATTCATTTCAATATCAATTTCACATGGTTCAATTGGCTGGAGAATGCGCTAAGTGATCTTGGAAACCTCAGAAATCTATCCGCTCCCTTTTTCAATGGAGGCTTGGTGATCACTGGGCTTCTAATTTTTACCTACAGTATAAAGGGATTCCGTAACAAAGCACCACTTACTGCAAAATTTTTAGCACTCACGGGGTTTTCTCTTCAACTAGTAGGTGTTTTCTGCGAGAATTACGGTAGAATCCATTTTTATGTCTCTTTGACGCTGTTCCTGCTTTTGCTTTTTACTGGGCTTGCCTATTTCTACGAAACGAAGAACTTTTTGGCTTTGTTAATTTTGCTAGCAGTCCCGGTTTGGTGGCTACATTTTAATAAAGTAATTTTTCACGGAGCAGCGGTGCCAGAATTGATTTCTTCATTATTGACGCTTCCATGGCTTATTGACGCTTTCATTATAAGCGAAAGATCAGCGGAAACCGATCTGCCTCATTTTTCCAAGCACTAAACGCTCGACAACAATTGCAAAAAAATGCAGAAAAATTGAACATAAAAATAAGAAAGATCAGATATTTCTATATTGGATGCGCTTCCATAAATGGTTATCCGGAATTTTTTATATTTTTGGTTTCGGAGGTATATTTAGGAGGGGATTATGAAAACGACATTGAAAGAGGAGTTCCCGAGTGTAATCGATGTGGCATACAGCGAATATAAGAAGCACAAACATGTCTCAGAGATAATGAGCACGGAATTGAAATACATCGAACAGGAAAGGACGATGCTTGAAGCAGCAAAATTAATGGGAGAGCACCACATAGGAAGCCTTCTGGTTAAAGGGCAGGAACGTCCGCTTGGAATAGTTACAGAAAGAGATCTTCTGACGCGAGTTATTGCTGCGGATAAAAAACCAAACGATGTAAGAGTTTTTGACGTTTATTCGCCAAGACTTGTGACCATAAGACCGCAGGCCACAATCAGGGAGGCTGCAAGGACGATGATAAAGCAGAAAGGAAAGTTGGTAGTTACCGAAGATCGGAAGGCGGTTGGAATAGTGACCGCTTCAGACCTCATAAAGTCACTTCCTGAGGCCCCCGAAACGACTGTGTTGGTAAAATACTTCATGACCAGAAAAGTTAGGACGGTAGATCCTGAGGAAAAAATTGTAAACGCTGCAAAGATCATGGGCAAGGAAAGAATCGGATCGTTGATAATAACTAAGGAAGGCAAGCCGTGGGGAATATTCACTGAAAGGGATCTGCTTTCCAAGGTGATCTACAAGGAGGTCTCTCTTGAAGAAGAGGTGCAGAAGTTTGCTTCTTCGCCTCTGATAACTATCGAATCGGACTGGAGCATACATAGGGCGGCCATTCTAATGGCTTCCAGGCACGTGAGGAGGCTACCCGTTCTGGAGGATGGGGAACTATCGGGCATAATAACCGCAAGAGATCTGGTCGAAGCATACTCAATGTAAGCCAAGATTAATTAGATAATTAGTAGCAAATAGAAATGGAGGGGGCAATTTTGCCCTATTATGTACTTCTATCCAACCTAACAGCCGAAGGAAGGAAAACAATTAAAGAAAAACCCGAAAGGATCAAGGAAGTCAACAAGGAACTTGAGGCATGGGGTGCTAAAATGATACACCAGTTCGCGACTCTTGGACCATACGACTTTGTAAACATAATCGAAGCGCCGTCTAACGAAATTGTTTACAAAATATCCGCGGAGTTCGGTTCTAGGGGCACCGTGAAAATACTATCTATGCCAGCAGTCCCCATTGACACGTTCATAAAGGACCTCAAATCCAAGTGATTCCATGAGTTTTACTTTTTTATTTCTTAGTGCAGAAGTGGTGTTTTATGGCGTTAAAGACCAAAGAGCTCGTGAACTATCAGACCAACAGCATTGTGAGCAGTGTGCTTTTGGACGAAGATAGCGGAAGCCTTACGATTTTTGCTTTCGATCAAGGCCAGAAACTCAGCGAGCACACTGCCCCTTATGATGCATTCATACACGTTATTGAAGGGCAGGCTGAAATAACGATCCAAGGAGAAAGAAATGTCTTGGGCGAGGGAGACTCGATAATTCTGCCTGCGAACAAGCCGCATGCAGTCAATGCTCCGAAGCGATTTAAAATGCTGTTATTATGATCAGAAAATAACGTTTTTGAAAATGGTGCGGGGAGTGGGATTTGAACCCACGAAGGCCTTCGCCAAAGGATAACCCATCTCAGAGATCTTGAGTCCTTCCCCTTTGACCTGGCTAGGGGATCCCCGCCCACGGAGATAAGAAATTCAGGGATATTTAAGCGTAAAGCTAATTTGATCTTTGCTTGATACGCATAGAAAGATCATTGACCTAACAAATACGGCAGAAGGAACATTGCAACCAAGAGGGCGCCCATTGCGATAATGAAAATGTAACTAATCTTTTGTTGGCGGCTTGCCTTCTTTAACTCCTCCTCATACTTCTTTTTGCAGATATCGCTGCAATATTTTTCACCCTCAGGAATCGCATTTCCGCATATAATGCAGTGGTTGTGTGGACCCCATCTTTCCTCATAGCTTTTCTTTGACATCATAATCACCTTTCAAGGGACGATTAATGTGCCTATCCCAGATTCCAAATCGGCACAAGCGGCCGAGATATTCGTGGGATCTGTCCCATCTATTATCTTTGTGGTGATCCTAGACCTTTGAATAATTCTAAGAGCTACGGGATCTAGAAGCTCATATTCACCAGCTTTTGTGCCAAGCGACTCCAGAATCTTGTTCAATTCCGAAACAGACACTTTGCTCAGACGCCTTGCCTTAGGATCTTTTCTCGGATCGGATGTATAGACTCCATCAACGGTTGTTGTGTTGATTAGTAAATTTGAATGCGTGAATTCCGCCAAGACGCATGCCACGGCATTCGTGGATTGCCCCGGCTGGAGTCCGCCCATTACTATTATCTTTCCTGTGCTCTTTGCCTTCTGCATCTCATAATAGTTTGTAGGAACAAAAGGGCAGGCGAGATCCCCTAATGCTATGGAAAATATCTTTGCGTTGAGATTGGCTATCTGTATTCCAACAAAGTCGCATGTCGACTCGTCAGCACCTTGTTGTCTCGCAATTTGAATGTAGTACCTTGCAGGAGCCCCACCCCCTACAACCACATTCACTTCATGACCTTTGGAAACGAGCTCCTTTACGATTCCCGCGTATTCTGAGATTCTTGCTTGCGTATCGATCGTAGGAAACAAAACATGACCGCTAAGCTTAACGGTTATCTTCAAAGCAAGCACCGATGAGACTTAATAGTATAAGTTATATAAAGGTTTGAAGGATTCACGGATTCCGAGGTTTAAGTGTTGTCAACCGCTGAGAGGAGCTCTCTCGAGACCTACAGGCTAAAAAAGTTGATAGAGGAGCTGGAGTCAAAAGAAGGAAAAGCAACGGAGCTAATATCGCAGTACATCCCGCCAAATAGGCAGATATCGGACGCGATGTCGAACCTCAGAGAGGAGCTTGGCACCTCAGCCAACATAAAATCCAAGTCCACGCGAAAAAATGTTCAGGATGCGATAGAAAGCATAATCCAAAAATTAAAATTGTTCCGAACCCCTCCGAAAAACGGCCTTGTAATATTTAGTGGCGCAATCCCGAGGGGGGGACCAGGGACCGAAAAGATTGAGACTTACGTCATTGAGCCCCCCGAGCCGATAAGCCTCTTCCTTTACCGGTGCGATTCAAAATTTTATCTTGATCCTATCAAGGAAATGCTGGTCGAGAAAGAAATCTATGGATTGCTCGCAATGGACAGGAGCGACGCCACCTTTGCACTTTTGAAAGGGAGAAGAATAGAAATAGTTGAAACCATCACCTCAGGAAGCCCTAGCAAGCATGACGCAGGAGGGCAGTCCGCAAGGAGGTTCCAGCGAATAGTCGAAATTGCAGCGCATGAATTTTACAAGAGGGTCGCAGAGCATGCCGAGAAGATCTTCTTGCCGATATCCAACCTCAAGGGCATCATAATCGGTGGTCCTGGACCGACCAAGAATGAGTTCTACGAAGGGAACTTTTTGCATTATCAACTTCAGGACAAGGTGCTTGCGGTCGAGGATCTGAGCTACACCCAAGAGCCAGGCATATATGAGCTGGTCGAGAAAGCCAAAGACATACTCAAGAACGTAGAATTTTTGAAGGAGAAAAAGCTCGTACAGGAGTTTCTTTACCTCTTAGCTAAGAATAGCGGGCAAGTCACGTATGGCGAGAAGGAAGTTCGGGAAAAACTGGAAAAAGGCGCGGTCAAGACTCTGATTCTCTCAGCGGACCTTGGGACTACGCGCTTCAAGCTCAAGTGCATCTCGTGTGGCAATACGAAAGAGGTCACTTACACAAAGCAGCAGCTCGCAACAATGTCGAGGAAAGAAATTTGCGACAAGTGCGGCGGAACAATGGAAGTCGAGGAGGAAAAGAGCATAATTGAAGAGCTCGCTGAATTGGCAGACAAAACCAATGCTAAGGTCGAAGTGATTTCCACGGAAACAGATGAAGGCAAAATGCTGATGAATTCCTTTGGTGGCGTTGTGGCTATACTTAGGTTTTCAGGGCAGCAGCAGTAACTCAAATCCTATTCATTTTTCTGGATTTTTCAATTGCCGCTGAAACTGCCTCAGCAATGATCTCGGAAAACCCTTTAATCTCCATGACCCTCAGAGCTTCCTCGGTCGTGCCCCCAGGGGAAGCGACCATTTTTATGAGCTCTAGAGGGGGATGCCCTCCATCAAGAACCATCGTAGCGGCCCCGCGGCATGTTTGAGCTGCCAGCATTCTCGCCACATCCTCCCTCAGACCCCTTTCAACTGCGATCTTTTCCAAGACGTTTATCATCAGAGCAAAGTACGCAGGACCGCTCCCGCTGATCCCTGTAATTGTATCGAGATCCTCTTCATTCTGAACGCAAATTGATTTCCCAATGCCAGAAAGAAGAGATTTAACAAAGGCAACGTCATCTTTGTTTACAAATTCGTTAACGTAAAAAGCAGACATTGCCTCGTTGACAGCGGCGGCTATGTTGGGCATGACGCGAACAACCCTCAAAGGAGCCCCACCGAGAAATGACAGTATGCGTTTCACACTGATCCCTGCAACTATTGATATGAGCAGCGGAGAGTTTTCAACGAGAGCGAGCTTATTATCCTGAAGGAGGGCAGGAAGGTCCTTAGGCTTTACTGCCAGAATCAAGGCATTTGAGTCCAAGATCTCGGATAAGGAACGTGCCACTCTCAAACCACATTTTTCGGCAGCGTTTACCCTATCGCGGTCAAGATCGTATACAATCATCGAGTCCTTTCTAATCGTTCCGGACTTAATGCCGCCTAATACAAGCGAAGATCCCATTTTTCCATAACCGATCAATCCGATTTTGCTCATCATTTCAGCCGAGCCTCCCAATCGCGGTCAATCTCCATGTGCAGGAATGGCTTTGCCCCTTTCCCGACATAATCCGACACAACATGACCGTCGCCAATAAGTATGTATTTGGTTGTCACCAGCCCTTCGAGACCAACAGGCCCCCTTGCATGGATTTTGTTTGTGCTTATGCCCACTTCTGCCCCCAAACCATACCTATAACCATCGCTGAACCTTGTGGAGGCATTATGAAACACTGATGAGGAATCTACGGATCTAATGAATTTCCTGGCGCTCTCCATGTTCTCCGTAACTATTGTGTCGGTGTGCTTTGACCCGTAGTTGTTTATGTGGGCGATTGCCTCATCGAGGCATCCAACCACCCTTATCGGAAGAGTCAGGTCGAGGTACTCCCTTTTCCAGTCAGCTTCTTCAGCAGCTTCGGCGGACAATCCATGCTTTGAGAGAATGGAGACCGTTGTCGGGCAGCCTTTTATTCGCACGCCCTTTTCGATCAATTCTTTGGCAACTAAAGGAATGAAGGCATTTGCTATGCTGGAGTCCACCAAGAGGATTTTCATCGCGTTGCAGGCTGCGGGGTATTGGACACGAGCGTCAACGCAAATCTTTACAGCTTTCTGAAGATCCGCCTCAGAATCAACGAATATATGACAAATGCCAGAGGAGTGCCCAAGAACGGGTATGCGCGTGTTTTCTTGTATGTATCTCACGAATTCATTACTTCCACGAGGCACAATCAGATCGATCATATCCTCCATCTTAAGCAACGTATTTATTGCCTCGCGACCTTCGACTAGCTGCAAACAGCCGTTGGGGAGACCTGATGCTAGAAATGCATCGGAAATGATTTCAAAGAGCTTCCTGTTAGATTCGAGAGCCTCGGCTCCGCCTTTAAGGATCACGGAATTCCCTGATTTTACACATAGGGATGCAATTTGTGGCAATGCATCAGGACGACTCTCGAATATCGAGACCACCACCCCAAAAGGCACAGTTACCTTGAAGAGCTCGAGTCGTTCGTCCAGTTTAACAGAATACAAAACTTGGCCCACAGGATCCCTGAGCTTTGCCACGCTCGAGATCATCTTCGAGATCTCTTCGATTTTTGACTCGTCTAATTTTAGTCTATCAATGATTGATTTTGATATTTCCCCCTTTTCGAGAAGCAATTTGGCGTGTTCTATGTCCTTTTTATTCGATGTCAGGATTTCGTTTTTCCTTTTCAAGATTGATTCAGAAGCCAGCACAAGGGCCTTATTCTTAATCCCGGATGGAGTTTGACCTAAGATAATGGATGCGGCCCTAGCATCTTTTACCTTCTCAAAGAGATCGCTTTTCATTTTTGACCCTCGATCCAATCAAAGTGCCTACACGCTCGCCGTCGATTATGCGTTCGAGTATCCCGAATTCTCCTCCATTGGCGATCACCATCGGGATCCCGAAGGAGTTTGCCATTTTAGCCGCTTTTAGTTTTGTTTTCATTCCCCCAAATCCCTTGTGTTTCGATGATGCCAGATCCTCTATCTCTTGTGTCACTTCGGGCACAAATGAAATAAGTTTTGATGAAGGCAGACTCGGGTCTCCAGAATATAGCCCATCAATATCAGAGAGGATCACCAAAAGATCGGAATTCAAATGGGTCGCGACAAGCGCTGACAAAGTGTCGTTGTCACCAAATTTAATTTCCTCGACTGCGATCGTGTCGTTTTCGTTTATTATGGGTAAGACACCCAACGAAAGGAGAGTCTGGATTGTATTGATCAGGTTCTTTAGACGTGTTTTACTTCTGAAATCATCCCAAGTCAACAGGATCTGGGCAACTTTGTAACCTTTGGCAGCCATAAGATCCCTGTACGATTCCATTAACAAAACTTGTCCGACAGCAGCAAAAGCCTGAAGAGAAGAGATCTCGTTGTTCTTCAAAGAGTCTGAAATTATGGCTTTTCCTGCTTTGATCGCACCAGAAGAAACCAGGACTACATTGATCCCTCTTCTTCTTAGATTCGAAATCTCAACACAGATGGAATTGATCTTTTCAAAATCAATTTTTCCGTTTTCGTCTGAAAGTGATGATGCGCCCACCTTTACTACTATCAATTTTGATTTTCTCAATTTGAGCCGGATTGCCATTTCGTCAATTTTCCCGCCTTCCAAGGAAGACCCCTCATTGTCTTTAATCAAATAAGAGTGGCTTTTAATGTTTAACTCAGCTTCGATTATCCATCGGCATTTCCGAGCGGGTGTTGCAGGGAAGACCGCCTGGTTTTGCTTGAAATATATGAAGCAGGCATTTGCAAGCTTGAAGATAACATCAGAAACCCGAAATTTCTAATGGAATTGCAGCAAGACAATTACAAAGAGTGTTGTAAGGCTGGTTTCTAAACTAAAAGTCCTTCATCAAGGTAAAATACAGAATAGCCTATTAAGCAAATGTCTGGGCATGAAGTTTTGGGATTTTTTAATATGATGATTTCTACGCACCATTGTCACTTCAAGCCTCAATTTGGGGCGAATCAGAGTACACATTGTATAAAGGATAAAAATCGTAACCTTCCGAACAAAACCTAGCCGAATACATTCTTGGGACTACTATTGCCTTACAGTTCAGCTCGTATTTGGATTTCCAAAAGATCATTTTTAATCTAAAAACAAGCTATGGACAATGAGGCTGTTGCTCCATTCCTTCTTGAAGTTACCAGAATAATGAAATGTGCCATAATTTTCCATGATTGTATTCAATTTTTAAAATACACATTTGTTCAGTTTCCTACTTAGCATGTATTCTAAATTGAGCGTATGTTGAGTGAAGTTGATTTTTTTTTATAAGATGCTATAACCAGTCTATAGAAATATTAATATACTAAAGCATTCATGTCACGTGAAGGTGCATGCCAAAAAAAATATTCTGCTGATAACTCCCATATTATCCCCATCAGTAGGAATATCCCAAAGGCATGCACCAAATTGGTTATATCTCTTGAGTTTCAGAATTGAACGTAAAACGAAAGTAGAATTTAATTTTTAAACGTGTACATCCATTAGGGCATTCTTGCTTTGGTCCGGTGGAAAAGATTAGTACATCGCTTACAGGAAAGCGATGGAGCAGGCCTATGAAATAATCTGTCTGGCAACATTCGTGGAGAACACGCCCTTCAAATGGCATGACTTAAGAGGCATTACGCGCCAGTCCCAATCCCTTAGATTGTCCAAGCGTGGTGCGGAGTCTGAAAGAACCATATCTCGATGCATTCAAGGGCGCATCGAGGGGACTTATGGGCGCTCTTGAGACAGAGTGTGCCTTAATGTCGATCTAGGGACATCTGACAGTTGCCAGGAAATTGGATGGAAGAAATTTGTCGCGATATTGGATTGAAATTGGTAAAACCGCTTTTCGGGATCAACAGGAAGCAACAAATCAGGTACCTTCTAAAGCATAATTTTTCCGCGATTATTACTAGTGCATCAAAGTGGTTCAAACCAGATTGGATCGGTATTTTACTGGATTCAGATTGTGTAGGAGCTCTTGGATATGGGTGAAAAGAGTGGATTTAATGTGCGTGGCGAGAATGGGGGATACCACACATTCCTTGTAGATGCCGATGACTTCAAAGAAAATTATCACAACTTGGTCTGGAGTCGGCGAGACCAATGGTCCCTGGCGCATCAAATCAAAGGATTTTGCACTCGCTCCAAAAAGACCAGCGGTTCGCAAGGATCTTCGATAATTATTTTAATCCCGGGAGCGTTGCTATCGAATAATAATTTGGTGGACTGGGTGGGATTTGAACCCACGACCCCCTGCGTGCGAGGCAGGTGATCTGCCGCTAATCTACCAGCCCTCGGAGAACACAATCTTTGGCGAAATTTAAACTTTGTTGGATGGAAAAAGATAAATTTGTAAGACCTTACTTTTTGAGCGGGGGCTCGTAGCTCAGCTTGGTATGAGCACTCGACTGATAATCGAGTGGTCGAGGGTTCAAATCCCTCCGGGCCCACTTTCAGATCATACCTCTCTTGATCTCAACACATTTAATTTTGAATACCAAGGTCTTTCCGGCCAATGGGTGATTACCTTTTGTACCATACCCCTTAGAAGGGGGTATTACAACCTCTTTTTCCTCGTTAATGCGCATCCCGACTAAAGCCTCTTCAAATCCAGGTATTACTTGCCCCTTACCAATGGTTACAGTCAAGGGCTTATAATCCCTTGAGGGGTTGTAAATCCCTGCCTTGATAGCCTCTTTTTCCATGGAGGTGTCGAAAACCTTGCCCCCCTGGAATTTCCCGACGTAGTGTACTCTTACCAAATCACCTTTCTGCGCCTTAATTTCTTGGGACATGCATTCCACCTTCCCAACTACAAAGCAATCTAGGATGGTGTGGTTTATTCGCGTTTTGCTATCATAAAGACTCCATAAGAATTGTTCTGATGATGTTTTTTATTCAGGGACGGCAGTTATTAGGATACCTTATGTCAATGATTACACCAACCCAATAACAACAATACCGCTTGATAAACCAATGACCTGTCGAAAGTTCAAGGCGTAATAAATATATTTAGGCGTGGTAAGTAGGTGGGTGCACGAACTGCGATCAACGTCAACCGCGACCTATCGGCGGCGCTGATCATGACCTGACGGGCCCAGCCCGAGGGGTGATTGATCGCTCTCCGGTCGCGGTTATAGTGATGGGGACCTGAATAACGCCAGCGTGCCAACGCCGCTGGGACGATTTAGGTCTTACAGTGGACTCGACAAACAACCATGAAATATGGTTGGGGTAATAACGGGCCTTGCGGACGTTAATCCCGGTTGATCCTGCCGGACCCGACTGCTATTGGGGTGAGGCTAAGCCATGCGAGTTAGCTCTCCTAGCCATGATGGAGGGCGGCGTACGGCTCAGTAACATGTGGTCAATCTACCCTCAGGACGGAGATAACCTCGGGAAACTGAGGCTAATATCCGATAGATAATGGATCCTGGAATGGTTCATTATTCAAACGGCACATTGCTCATGCGCAGTGTGTCGCCTGAGGATGAGACTGCACCCTATCAGGTAGTTGGTGGGGTAACGGCCCACCAAGCCAATAACGGGTACGGGCCCTGAGAGGGGGAGCCCGGAGATGGGCACTGAGACAAGGGCCCAGGCCCTACGGGGCGCAGCAGGCGCGAAACCTCTGCAATGCGCGAAAGCGCGACAGGGCCACCCCGAGTGCTAGCCGCTGAGGTTAGCTTTTCC
>JARYLH010000030.1 GCA_029907755.1 Candidatus Methanosuratincola sp. | reverse complement strand
ATGTCCAAGAAGCTCGCAGTCGGGGTAAGCACGCTGGTGCTGGACATGCCAACCGGCAAGGGCGCGAAAGTGGAGGACTTTGAGACTGCCAGGAAGCTGGGCAACGACTTCATCGAGCTCGGCAACCGGCTCGGCATCAGGGTCAGGTGCGGCATTACTTATGGAGGTCAGCCTGTCGGTCACACCGTCGGTCCAGCGCTTGAGGCGAAGGAGGCGCTTGAGACGCTCATGGGAGGGGGTCCAAACAGCCTAATCGAGAAGTCAACATCCTTGGCAGGAATGCTCTTCGAGATGAATGGAATAGCCTCGAGGGGGAACGGTCAGGACGTGGCCAAGGAGATCCTCAGGAGCGGTAAGGCTTACCAGAAGATGCGCGAGATCATCGCCCACCAGGGGGGCAATCCGGATATAAGGCCCGAAGACATCCCTCTCGGATCCTCGCGCTATGTGATAACCGCCCCGATTGATGGCTATGTCAGCAGCATAAGCAACCGGTCGATTAACGCCATAGCAAGGGCAGCGGGCGCCCCAATCGACAAGGGGGCAGGAGTGAAGCTTTACGCCAAGATGGGGTATTCCGTGAAGAAAGGTGATCCTGTGGTGGAGATCTATGCGAACAGGCCCTCGAAGCTCAGGGATGCGATCAGCCTGTCGATGAGGGAGCCGCCGTTCATGATCGAGGGGATGCTCTTGGAGGAGCTGCCCGGATTCTGATCCTGCGACTCCGGGAAACGATAAATACATTTCCACAATTAGTGGTAAGCGTAAATTCTGGCATTCCGTCGTGCGAGGGTATATTGTTGGTTGAGGCGACTCCGGAAATTGGGGCACAGGGCAAGGCGCACAAGAAGGTAGCTCCTAGTGGAAAGGCCGGCCCCGCGAAGCGGAAACGCGCCAAGCCTCTCCACAAGGAGCTTCTCACCGCAGCAGAGATTGAGGCCAGGAAGATGCGGGCGGTAAATCCTGCCCAGTACTACCGCCAAAACCTGGGCCAGCTCGGTTTCGGCGATCCGGAGCATGCGCTCGTCCAGACAATTAAGGAGCTGATGGACAATTCCCTCGACGCCTGCGAAGCGATGGGCGTCCTGCCAGAGGTTAATGTGGAACTTACGGCAACCACTAAGAAATACGAAGTAGTCACAAACAAGACAAAGGACGGGAGCCTTAGGACCTTTCCCGTCTTCAAGCTCGTTGTCGAGGACAACGGATGCGGGGTCGTGAAGGGCAAGGTTGCAAAATGCTTCGGCAGCGTCCTCTACGGGTCGAAGTTCTTCTCATTCAAGCAGTCCCGCGGGCAGCAGGGGTTGGGCGTCCACGCTGCAATAATATACGCCCAGCTCACGTCCCTCGAGCCAGCAGTGATAACGACAAAGACCGAGTCCGACCCGAAGGCGTTTCGCGTTGTCTTGAAGATAGACACCGAGAAGAACTCTCCTATGCTGGTTTCCTCTGAAGAGGTGGACTTCCCCAAGCCCCACGGGACAAGGGTCGAGCTCATGATCGCAGGGGACTACACCCAAAAGGTCGAGTCCTTCATAAAGGAGCTCTCACTCGCTAATCCGCACGCAGACCTCAAGTTCACGGTTGTTGCCCAGCCAGGGCAGGAGCCCAAAGTGCTCCACTTCGAGAGGGCCAATCAAACGCTGCCTCCTCCCCCGAAGGAGATCAAGCCACACCTGCTTTCGATGGAGCCTGGCGCGCTCCTCGAGATGAGGTCAAACGACACCTGCTGCGCTACTGCAAAGCAGTTCTTGGTGAGGCATTTTGTCAGGATCTCTGATGCCAAAGCCGAAGAGCTGCTGAAGGCTTCGGGGCTTACACCGTCCTCCCCGCCAAAGGAGATCGACGTTGAAGCCCTGCTGAAGGCCGCAAGGGAAGGCGATTTGATGCGCCCGCCCTTGGACGTCCTCAGCCCGATAGGCGAGGATGCCCTCCGCCAGTCAATAAGGAGGATCTACCCCGATGCGGAGTTCATCTGCACCGCATCTAGGGAACCGTGGTCGTACCGCGGCGTCCCGTTCCAGATCGAGGTCGGGGCAGCTTACGGCGGTCAATCCGTGATCGAGGACTGCGAGCGGGTCAAGGAAGGCGTCTTCAAATCGAGGGTGATCCGCCTTGCGAACAAATGCCCGCTCATCTATGACTCAAAGGACTGCCTGCTGTACAAGGTTGTGAAGGAGATAAACTGGAGGAACTACAAGCTGCCCCAGGACGAGGGGAATCTCCCGATGGCGCCGCTCGTGATTATAGTCTCGCTGGTTTCCACTAAGGTGCCCTACTCGGTTCCTGGGAAGTTTGCTGTAGCCTACCACGAGGAGATCCGGGAGCAGCTCAGGCTAGCACTTCAAAGCCTCGGGAGGCTGATCCAGGGGTACATATCTCACCGGCAAAGGCAGGAACACGAGCAGCACAGGCAAAGCATATTCCAGATCTATGCGAAGGAGATAGCTAGGGACATATCCGTCCTGACCGGACAGGATCAGGCGCTGATATACGGCAAGCTGATGGAATCCATAAAGTCGAAGCAAAAAGCCAAAACTGCACACAAGCCCAAGCCAGAAGAGCCGCCCCTGCCTATTGCCGACTCCGAGGCAATCCCGCACCGTCCGGAAGAGAAAGCCGAGGAGGTCGCGAAGATCCCGCCCCCGAAGCCGAAGAAGCAGCAGTTTACCCTTGAGGAGTACTTGAGGTGATCGTGTGGTCAAAAGCAGAAAGCAAGAGCAGAACTTGCGGCCGCTTGAGAGCTTCGACGACTCCGCCAAGAAGCTCCGCCAGATCTTTATGAACTTGGCCTCAGATATAGCCGAGTCGAAGCCGCCCGTCCTCAGGATCCCTGTAAGGACCGCCTCCAACACCGTTTACGACGAGCATCGCCAGATCCTGACGCTCGGTGAGAGGATGAGCGAGCGCAGGTTTAACGACATCAGCGAAGTGAGGTCTTTCATGCAGACTCTGCTTCTCGCGAGAGGCATATACGAGGCCCTCCAGCATGACGATCACCCGACCATAAGGGATCTCTATTACTACACACTTCACACAATTGAAGGCACAAACATCGAGACTTTCAACAGCCAGGACGAGTCCAACAACATATTCCAGGACATCGAAGTAATGACTGGACTGCTCCGAGAGCAGATGGGTGTTGTGGCAGAGTCTAGGGGTGCCCTCGTTGGGGAGATTGTCCTCCAGTCCAAGGGGAACAAGATCGACTGCTCCAAATTCGGAATTGGTGCATTCAACATACCCTCGCTGTGCGACCAGATCCAGATTGTGAGCGTCGACGCCGAATACGTTTTGGTTGTGGAGAAGGATGCAATATTCCAGCGCCTCAATGACTATGAGTTCTGGAGGAGGAACAAGTGCGTTCTTATCACGGGGAAGGGGCAGGCGGACAGGGCAACCCGGAGGATGGTGAGGCGCCTCAACGAAGAGTGGGGCTTGCCTGTATACGTCCTGACTGATGCAGACCCATTCGGGTGGTACATATACTCGACCTACAGGGCAGGCAGCATCAGCCTCTCTTACGAATCCTTCCGGCTAGCCTGCCCCGAGGCGAAGTTCCTGGGTCTTACTATGACTGATCTCGAGAAGTACGAAGTCCCTAAGGATCACCTCATAAAGGCTAACGAGATGGACATAAAGAGGGCCAAGGAGCTCCTCGTTAGGGATCCAAAGACAAAGAAGCCGAGGTACCCGTGGTTCTACGACTCTAAACGGTGGCGCCAGGAGATCCACCTCTTCCTCGAGCGCCGCGTGAAGGCCGAGATCGAGGCCAAATCATCCAAAGGCTTCAGGTTCCTCTCCGACGTCTACCTGCCTGAGAAGCTGGCGAGCAAAGACTGGATAGTCTGAGTGGTCAGAATGGGCTTAAAGGCTAGATACGGAGAAGGGCGGTACCAGATCTTTGCTGAGGCCATCCAGGCCGGAGACGATATACTCGTTTTTGTCGGGGGCGGCGAGAGACCCCACATCGGGGGATTTTCGTTGTCGGAGCCTTCTGCTTCAACCGTCTCTTTCTCGATCCCCGTCCACAAAGACTTCGTGGTATCGCACCAGGTTTCCGAGAAGGTCAGCAGGGCAACAGGGAAGAGGTGCCTCGCAGTTGCAGGCATACACATCGAAAACGCCACCAGGGAGGAGATCTCGATCCTCGTGAAGAACTCCCTGATCTGCACCGACATCCTCGTCGAACTGATGAGGAAGGCTGGTCTGTGACGCCCTACTTCTCCGCCCCCCACCTCCTGAACAGCTCATGCTCTATGCCGAGCTGATCCAGCACCTTCCCTACCACATAATCTACCAGGTCTTCTATCGTCTTCGGTTTGTGGTAGAACCCTGGAGATGCTGGGAGCACGACGGCGCCTGCTGAGGTTGCCTTCAACATGTTCTTTATGTGGACGAGACTGAGGGGGGTCTCCCTAGTCACAAGTATGAGCTTTCTCCTCTCCTTGAGCGCCACATCCGCTGTCCTAGAGATCAGGTTGGAAGACAACCCGTTCGCGATCTCCGCAAGCGTTTTCATAGTGCATGGGACTATTACCATCGCGTCGAACTTGTAACTGCCGCTCGCAGTCGGTGCCATCAGATCAGAGCTGCTGTAGACTTCTCCAAACTCGGTCAGATCTGCCACGGACTTGCCGTCCTCCATCTCGAGTATCTTCGTCGCGTAATCAGAGATCACGATTGCAGTCTCGATCCCGTGCTCTTTGAGTTTCTGAAGGAGCCTGTAGCCGTAGATCGTACCTGTGGCACCGGTTATGCCTACTACTGCCCTCATTCTACGCCCTCCATTTCATCTGTGGGCATGCCTTTTGATATTGCTTGCCGTCTGACCGGCGATCTCTTCAGCGCCCCTATTGCAATGCCGCTGTGTTTACGCCTCTTTGGGCGACCAGCCGGAAGGGATAAGAAAAAGTTCACACGACTATTCTGGGGGTGCATTATTGATGGTGGGCGTTATTGCGTACATGCTCCTTGTTACCGACACGGGCAAGGAATACGAGATAATAAAGGAGATAAGGAATCTGAAGGGCGTGACCGAGTGCAGGGCAGTTTATGGCGAGTTCGATGTCTTTGTCAGACTTGAAATCGACGATCTCAACGCGCTAGACGAGATAGTGACCAAGATAAGGCGAATCCCTGGATCAATCCAATCGACTACACTTGTTGCGTCACCCTAGGCGATAGCTAGGGACCAGAGTATCCATCCAAGGGTGACTAGTAGGACTGCAACCTGGAGTTTTTCAGACCACTTCGAGATCCCTACAAGTTTTTTGCCGACCCCTGCGGATGCCCCGATCAGGAAGAAGGGCAATCCGAGACCTGCCGAGTAAGCCATCATGATCGCGAATCTTGCGGCGAGCTCCCCCACCGTCAACGCGTATATGGAGAGTGCTGCCAACAATGGCAGTATGCAAGGCGCAGCGATTAGCATTATTAGCATCCCAAACAAGAATCCTGCTATCGTGCCTCTTTTGCCCTTCATGAATCCCGTCGGGATACCCCTGAGCCTGTGCGTGAAAACCTTGTCTATTATTATCAATGAAATGATCGATGCTGAGGCTCCTAAGAACCACCTGCCGCCTATGACCTCGCCAACAAGCCCAATTGCGGCAGCTATGGCCATCCCGCCGACGAGAACTCCCAAGTACACTGACATAGATCCTTTCAGAAGATCGAATCTCTCCGAACCAAAAACGAATGCGAGGTAACTCGGAACTATGGGTAGGACGCATGGAGTGGCTGCGCTTGCGAATCCGAGAGAGAATGCAAATGCAATCTGGAATAGATCCATTACCTTATCATCTCTATCTCCTTTTTTAGTTCTTCGACATTCAGATAGTTTCCGTTATGCCTGCTTACGACGACCCCTTCCTTGTTTATGAAGACTAGCGTGGGCACTTTGATGACCGACCAGTCTTCGAATACGCCTTCTAATGCCGGCGAATACTTGAAGTATATGAAATTCACTTGCTGGTTGTACTCCGAATATGCAGCATCCATCGAAACGTCCTGGAACATGCAGACTGCACAATTGGGGGCGGAGAAGTACAATACTGTGCCCTTCCCGCTTGATACTGACTCATTTATCTGGGCATGGTCAAGTATGGCCTTGGTGCCTGGGAATCCTTGTCTGGGGGTCAATAATTCTGTTGCCACTACTGCAGCCAATGCAAGGGCGAGCAATGCCGCTAGCAGAATGATGGCCCTTATCTTTCTCAAATCCACTACTCCCTTACGAGGAATTTCTCTACGTAACCCTTGGCCCTCTCCCTCTTTGCCCTGTGTTGCTCGAGGAATTCAGCCACTTTTCTCGCCAGCCTCTCCTTGCACTCCCCGCAGACCAGCCCCCCTCCCTTGCAGGAGGCATACGTCTCGGCTACAGCCTTGTCGTCCTCATCAAAGAGGCTGTAGAGGTAGCTGTACACGACACAGACATCCGGGTTGCCGCCCTTCTCCTTCTGCTCCCTTATTGTCGGCTGTCCGCCAGTGAACGCATTCTTAACTTTCTTAACCGCCTTTTCCTTCGTGTCTGAGAGGAAGATCGCCGTGTCTGGGAGGCTGGCGCTCATCTTCCCTCCGCTCCCGAGCCCGGGGATGAACTTGCTGTAAACCCCAGCGGGCTTCCTGTAGCCCAACTTGGGGGCGACGTCTCTTGAGATCCTCCAGTACGGCTCCTGATCAATTGCGCATGGGATCAGCACATGGGCGTCCTCTGAGTTCAAATACTGGTGGATGAAACACGGGGCGGCCTGCATTGCAGGGAAGAAGATCATCCCTATATTAGAGCTCTCCGAGAACCCAAATGTTGCTTTCGCAGTCGAAAAAGTCACATGCTTGGCAACTCTGACAGCCACATTGTACAGGGGCTTAGAGTACGTGAGGTTGGTGAAGATCTTGGTCCTCTCGGGGTCGAACCCGACAGCTATTATGTCGAGCAGGTTCTCCTTAGCATACTCGGCCACCTGCTCTGTCGACAACTCCTGGTTGAAAAGGAATTTTTCGTCATCAGTGATCTGGAAGTAGAGGTCGCACTTGAAGGCGTCCTGCAGGTACTTGGTGAAAAGCCATGGGATGAGGTGCCCAAGGTGGGTGTTCCCAGAGGGTCCCCTGCCTGTATACAGGATTACCTTGACGCCCTTCTCGTACGAGTCGATCCACTCGTTGAGCTCCCTATGGGAGAAGAACATACCCCTCCTGAGCAGCACGTGGAGCCCGCCCGCATGTCTCCTCAGCCTTTCGATTATGTCCGGGGTCAGCGGATCGACCCCAAATTTCTCGATGAGCTCCTTGTAGTCGACCTCGCCCCTCACTTCCCAGGGGGTAACGATCGCATCCGAGTTGTCCATCTCCTGGCACCTTTTCCTCTCATAGTTGGGCTGGTTTGATTTATATTGTTTGGCGGTAATGAACTCCGCGGCGCTGCTTTTCCTTTACCTCCGACTTATATTTTGACAAACTATATTAGCGGTCTGGCATTTTATTTCCACCATGGACAGGCGAATCTGCGATTTCCACATGCACTCCTTCTACAGCGATGGGGATCTCCTCCCATCCGAGATAGCGAGACGGACCCGGGTGCTGGGTAACCGGCTCATTGCGATCACGGACCACGCGGACGCATCCAATCTGGAATGGGTGGTCAACGCACTGCGGCGGGCTTCCGACGAGGTCTCCAGACACCTTGATGATTTCGATCTAGTCCCCGGCGTCGAGCTTACCCACGTTCCCCCTGCGACCATCCCGGAACTAGCACGTGAGGCGAAGCAGCTCGGCGCGAAGATCGTTATTGTTCACGGCGAGACTCCGGTTGAGCCCGTGGAGGGAGGTACAAACAGGGCTGCGTGCCGATGTGCCGACGTTGACATCCTTGCGCACCCTGGGCTCGTCACCGAAGAGGATGTCCTGAATGCAAAAAACAATGGCGTCTTTCTTGAGCTATCCTACAGGGGCGGGCATTGCTTGGGCAACGGTCACGTGGCAAGGCTCGCAATGGAGGTAGAAGCATTACTCTTGGTGAACTCTGATGCCCATACCGTCGGCGATCACCTCACACCCGAGATGTCGCTGGCTGTTGCGCGCGGTGCCGGGCTGTCGGAAGCCGATGCTGAAAAAGTGGTATTCAGGAACCCTGAAGAGCTGATAAAGCGGTTTTGATTGAGGGTCCCTACTTCACTTCCAGCCCATACTTTTCGGCGATCTCCAGAAATGCCCCTGCCACATACCTGGCCTGCTCCCAGGTGATCCCGTAAGTGTTGAGCTTGAAGTGCTTTGTCAGGCCCGGCTGTATCCCGACTATCTTCCTTGCCCTCAATTCGTCGTAGAGGAAATAACCCTTGCGCTTGTGGCTCTGGGAGATCCTGAAGAAGGGCTCGGTCTCGAAATGGGTGAGCGTGTGCCTCTTGGGGCGCTCCCCGATTTGCTTGACTCCCTGGATCCGCTCGAGCTCTCCCACAAGGAACCTTGCCTTCTGAACCTCCTCGTCCCACTTCTCGACCCTCTCAACCACCGCCGGGAAGGAGGCTATTAGCGTCAGGAGTGGCGCTCCCATCACTGTGCACCCGAGCAGGGCGAGCTCCTTCGACACGAAGCTCCTGCCGGTGAGGTCGCCTTGGATGGAGGCCCTCCTGAGTAGCTTCTCCTCAAGGCTCTTCCTCAGCGCGAGGATCCCGGTTGGCGCACTCGCAGCCCAGCTCTTGTGCCCGCTCCCGGTTATCACGTCAGCATGGGCTTTCTTCCCATCGATGGGCATCACCCCGGCACTGTACGCGCAGTTGAGTATGAACGGCACGCCGTAATCCTGGGCGATCTTTCCGACGATCTCTGCATCGTTAACGTTGCCGTACTGATAGTCGACGTGGGTTAGGAGCACTGCCGCTGGAAGCCTTCCTGTCTCCCTTTTCACCTCTTCGATCTTCGCCGCATAGGCATTCAGGTCAATCTTGTATTCGGGCGCCCCCCCGACTGGGACCTCCTTGACCCTAAGCCCTGCCAGCTCAGCGGCGATGTAAGTTGAGTAGTGTGCGAGCCCGTCGACCACAACGTAGTCCCCGGGCGCACCTAGCATCCTGAACGCGATGAACTTCGCCTCCCTGCACCGCGTCACTACCCTCGCAATGTCCATGCCGAGGAACTCCGCCAGGTCGTTGTAGAAGTCCTTGATCGGCGGGTTCTTGATCATGTCAAGCCGGGCTGACTTGGGAGGGCACCAGTCGCAGGTCGAGTACCCGTCCCCGAACTCGATTATCGCCCGCATCGCCTCCTCACTGAGTACCCCTCCCCGCTGTATCGGCTGCAGGTTAATATGATCCTCCTCTGAGAATTCCCTCTTCAGGTTCCTGTACTTGTCAAGCCTCTCTTGTGGGATCCTCAAGGCTGCTGAACACCGGCCTCTTCTTTTATCCTCTTAAGCAGGATCTCGCACCTGGCTAGGGCTTCCCCGACCCTATTCCGATCCGCTTCTGACAACCTGTGTGACGGCGCCGTCCTCCTTAGGACCTGCTTCAAAGCTAACATCTCGCTGATTATCCCATCGACGCTTTCAGAGAGGCTCATCAAGAATCACCATGGAGCTAGGGTAGGGATTTGAACCCCAGTGAAACGGGTCTGCAGCCCGTCGCCTAAACCACTCAGCCACCCTAGCACGGAATCAGATTCTCCGTACATAACTATTTATTTTTTCTCATGCGTGCAAGGGCGCCTATCGGATTGCATATTTAGGCAATCGAAGAGAAGTTTATTGGGTATCCCCTATGGACCTCAAAGAAAGCGAAAAGATCCGTTATAGCAGGCAGATTATGCTTAAGGGCTGGGGCGAGGCAGCCCAGCTGAAGGCAAAGGCTTCGAAGGTCGCCGTAATAGGGGTTGGCGGCCTCGGGAGCCCTGCTTCCCTCTACCTCGCTGCGGCAGGCGTCGGCTACCTGCGCCTTATCGACTGCGATGCGGTCGACCTCTCCAACCTCAACAGGCAGGTACTCCACTGGAGCATCGACCTCGGCAGGCCAAAGGTGGAGTCCGCAGCCATGAAGCTGACACAGCTCAACCCTGAGATAGCAGTTGACCCTGTGAACGAAGCACTCACCATCGATAATGTGGCGGAACTCCTGAAAGGCATGGATGTGGTTGTCGACGGTCTCGACAACCTGAAGTCGCGTTTCATTGTCAATGAAGCCTGCGTCGCCCTCCGGATACCTTACGTTTACGGGGCGGTTTACGGTATGGAGGGATTCTTGACCACCATTGTCCCTGGCGAAGGTCCGTGCCTCAGATGCATTTATCCTTCGGCTGCCGCTCCTGCCGAGGCTTTCCCCGTGATCGGCACTGCGCCTGGAGTCATAGGATCATTGGAGGCTGCCGAGGCTCTGAAGCTGATAACCGGCATCGGGAGGTCGGCGATCGGGCGCCTTATAGTGTATGACGGCGAGCTCATGCATTTCGACGAGATCGCAATAAAAAAGGATGAAGGATGCCCTGTATGCTCGCGGCAGAAGCCTATTCGATGAATTCGCGCCCTGTCTTCTTGAGGAGCCGCTCTCTTGCAACCCTCAGTGCTTCCTCCTCTCTCCGTGCTTCCTCCTCTATGCTCCTCGCGGGTCTGGCGCTCTCCCTCTCCTGAAGACCGCAGGTGCCGTTGGGCAGGAGTGCCCTCTTCTCGCAGAAGGCGTAGTTGCACCTTGCTACGACGCATACGTCCCCAACCCAGTTGCAAAAGGGAGTCCCATCCCTGTTCCCCCTCTGCTCCCAGGGGTTGCTCCTGAACCCCCTTGGCTGGGGGGCACTCGATTTTATGTACAGGGCCCTTTGGCCACATCTGAAAAACTGGCAGGTCGCTTTGCATTGCGGCAGGTTTCTCAATTCCAAGACCTCACATTCGCAAATCTAGATGTTTGCATCCTGCTTTCAAAAACTACGGTAGTAGATAAACCCCCGCGAATAAATAAAGTTTATGGGACACAGATTCACCGCTTGTACCCTATCCTCCTGAGGAAAGCCTTCCTGCTTTCCCTCTCCGCGTCCGACTCCACGCCCTTGGGGGCATCGCCGTCTATCACGCCGAGCACTCCTCTCCTCCCTTCTGCCTCGGCGACGACTACCCAGAGCGGATTTGCAGTTGCGCAGAACACATTGCAGACCTCTTGGACCGATTTTATCGCATTCAGCACGCTTATCGGGTAAGCCTTCCTCATAACCAAGACGAACACGTGTCCCGCTCCTATCCCCATGCATGCTTCTGCAGCAGCCCGTTCCAGTTCTTCGCAGTTGCCCTCGCGCCTTATCAGGCATGGCCCTGAAGCCTCCGCGAATGCTATCCCGAACTCTGCACCAGGGGCATGCGTCGCCATAGTCTCGTAGAGATCCTCGATGCTCTTTATGAAATGGGTCTGACCAATCACTATATTCGATCCCTGTGGTATACCCACTTGGACCATTTTAATCTCCATAGCTCGCACCAAATCTATCTTAACCGCTTCTGTATAAATCGTTAACACTTTTTCCTTCAGGCTCAACCATTTGATAAAAACGGATCTAGAATCGAACAGAATGCTAAACTATAATAACCCTACTCTGCTAAATATTAATTCAAAGTGATGAAAAATGTACAGGACAATAATGGTAGGTGTAGACGGATCCAAGCCTGCAGAGGCGGCTTTTGAGATGGCCATGGACATGGCGAAGAAATACGACGCAAGGCTTCTGATAGTGACCATCTATGCCCCCCCTGCAATCGGCCTCCTCGGAGACATACCGCCTTATCCCCCAACAGTGCCGAAAGAAGTCAGCGAGAAGATGGAACCCCTCCTTAAGCAGTACGCGGAGAGGGCAAAGAAGGAAGGCGTAAAGGTCGTCGAGACCAAGATCGTCCCGGTGTGGAACACCGTCGGTGCTGGATTCGTGGCCGAAGCAGAGAAGCAGGGGTGCGCCCTGACCGTAATAGGCTCCAGGGGCATGACTGGTCTCAAGAGAACCCTGCTTGGAAGCGTCGCCGAGTACGTCTCGAAGAACGCGCACTGCGACGTTCTGATCACGAGACGGTAAAGTATAAGACTGCAAACCCCCTTTTTTTGTCGGTAATTTTTATGCTGCTGTCGATCTACGGCATCGAATTAGATGTTCCAAAGGAGTATTTTGTCTCAATCACAAAAGGATCCCTTTACTTCAAGGGAGATCTGGAAATTTCGGATCACTTCAAGCACACAGTCACCGTTTTTTGGGACGACCTCGACGAGTTCAAGAAGGTTTATTCTTCTCCAGAAGATTTCTTCAAGGACAAGGTTGAAGCGATTGAGAATGACAATGATCTTGTGGGGATAAAGACTGAAGTCTTCAACTGGCCCGGAACGGACTCTGCCCACCCCGCTCACTTCCACAAAATCGCGTATTCCACAAAGAAGCGGTTCACAAAAGAGCTGCACCACTGCATTATTGGGCTGGTTGCCTTCTGCGAGGAATGGAACAGGCGATACCTTCTCTTCAACGAGTATTACCACAACGACAATTCGTTCGAGGATACCGCGCTGAAGATAATTGGATCCTTCAGATGCCGATGCAATAGAGAAGTTGATTGAACAAAAATTATTTAGAATTAATCCATTTTTAATTTATTTTAGCGTGTGAGTGCACCTTCATATTCGTTATATTCCCAACCACCGCCGCTGCAACAGTCTGCAGGCCATCCTCCGAATAAGTCATATATGATGATTATTGTGTCCCTGTGCGATAACGTAAATTTATCAGGTGAAGCTGTGAGGTAAATGAACTCTCCCTTTTCAGGGTTCCAGAAGTATATCATCCACTGCAACAGCAATCCTGGATTGTTCTTTATTCCGTTGATTTCATCGATATAGCGCATACCCGAGATGCTGCCGTAGGTCACTGTGAACTCGAGGCTCTGGAAATCGTCGATAGGAATCCTCTCGAAAATTGATGAATTCTCCAGGTTGTAAACCCTCAATTCTGCCTCCTTCGCACTGTGGATGTTCTGTATCGCATCTATTATCGTCGCGCCGTAAGGAAGCTCTACCCCCTTGAACCAATAAACCACGCCGTGTGTCGAGTTGTAAGTCGTGTTCAAATCAAAACCGATGTCGACATCCACCATCTTCTCTCCCAAGGGGGTTTCGTAGTAGACAAGCCTTCCGCCCCTACCGATCTCAGCAAGGTTGTATTTGTTCATGTTCTCAATGAAATCCTGCCCGAAAGCCTGAAACCCTAGGGCCCCCCCTAACCCGATTAGCGCCATCAGTCCTATCGCCATTAGGAAAATTACCTTGGCTGGTGGAACTACTTCTTCTGACATCTTCCCTCACAGAAAAAAAAGAAAGTCTTCCTAATATTGGTTGTCATGTTCCAATTCATAGATCGGCGGCAGCTCATTTTTTTTCAAAAATAACATCTCAAAAAAACTAAAATAAT
>JARYLH010000002.1 GCA_029907755.1 Candidatus Methanosuratincola sp. | reverse complement strand
ATCCGAGATCACAATGAAGCGGTTCTCGAACGCGGACATGATCAATAACATCTGCGAGATCTGCCTCAACCTGAGGCGTGGAGGTTCGATATGCCATGCCCATAAGAGGAGGATCCAAGAGCTTGAGGACGAGAAGTGCAGCATATGCATGCAGCTACATATGAGCCTTACAGACCTCTCAGACATGAGGAGGGCGACCCTTAGCGACCTGACTGTTGCAGTCTCGATGATCGAGAACACCCCTGAGTTCGTTGAATTGGAGCCGCAGGTGCTGTCCAACATGGTCATGGCGCTGAAGAATGCGAAGGGTGTCGCCGATGTGGCGGGGATCCCAGGAAGGCTGGTCAAAATAAGGGGCAAGGTGATGTCCCTGATGGACCCGGAGTTCGGCGTCTCGAGCCACTTGGCGAATCTACTCTTGAGAGTGATGAGCGTGAAACCCGAGGTGAGGTCGGTTATGAACACTGCTTACAACGAGGACGTTGCAGAGGTTATAAACAAGATGGGGTTCAACTGTGCTGTATTCGATCGGACGCCGGTGCAGAAGGGCGAGGAGGAGCTTTTCGAATTCGCAGAAGGTGCATTCAAGGAAAACAGGGGCTGGGTCGACGTGATTATCGATACGGGCGGGGTCGGGATAGAGCCAAATGCCTATTTCTTCGAGAAAAACGCGCTCAGGCTGGCGGACAGGATCGTCAGGGTAGCTAGAATGGTATCCGCTAGGAAGGCGCATAAGTGAGGTATACATTTATTATATCCCGAGAGGGAAAGGAAGAGTCTTGGGAAACGGTGTAGTACTTGCCCGCAAACCTACCTCCCCAGGCAAGGGCCGCAGAGAGGAGATACATCGAGGCCAAGACGCTGCCCGAGAAGATAAGATACCTCCAAGAATTCATCTCATCGATCCCAGAACACAAAGGCAATGAAAAGATGAGGAGGTACCTGAGGAGGCGCCTTGCTGAACTTAAGGAGGAGCTCGAGGAGCAGAAGAAGAGGAAATCAGGCAGCGGGGGCGGCGGTTTCTCGGTCAAGAAGGAAGGGGCCGCCCAGGTTGTGCTGGTCGGGGCTACCGGCTCCGGCAAGAGCAGCATACTCTCATCCACGACTAATGCGAAGGTTGAGGTTGACGACTACCAGTTCACCACCAAAGAGCCAGTACCAGGGATGCTTGACTTCGAAGACCTGCAGTTCCAGCTGGTGGACACCCCGGCGATTTTTGAAGGGGCAAGCTATGGGCTCTCTTGGGGATCGCAGCTAATGAGCGTTATAAGGAATGCGGACGGGCTGGCTATCGTGCTGGACGGATCCGATCCGGTTGGCCAGTACGGCATGGTGACTAAAGAGCTTGGAATGGCGGGTATAACGACCGACAGGGCTGCGAGGAGGATCGAGATCGAGAGGACCACGGGCGGCGGGATCCAGATAGCATGCACCGGCAGGATCTCCTGCAGAGTGGAGGAGATCGACAAGATCTTGAAGGAGGCAGGGGTCAGGAACGCGATCGTCAGGATATGGGGGGACGCGGGGAAGGAGGACATCCTGGGGGCACTGGAGCAGACAAAGACCTACAAGCCATCGCTGATCCTTATAAACAAAGTTGACATGTACCCAAGGGCGCTGCAGGAGTTCAAAAGGCTGACTGGGAGGGAGGCGCTTGGGGTCTCAGCGCGGACAGGCGCGGGGCTTGATGTCCTTGGCAGGGAGATCTTCAGGATGCTAGGGATAATCAGGGTCTATACCAAGGAGGTCGGGGGAGAACCCGCCAAGAAACCAATAGTGATGAGGCAGGGCTCGAAGGTCATCGATGTGGCGAAGGTGGTCCACTCGCACCTCTACAAGAACTTCAAGATAGCGAGGATCTGGGGACCCTCGGCAAAGTATGATGCCGAGAAGGTTGGGGCAGACCATGAGCTTGCGGACGGGGACATAGTGGAGATAAGGATAAAGTAATTGATTCGGTTGCTCCAGCCCGCCACAGCAGAAAGGATTATTTTGAGCGAGGAAGACGGAATATCAAAGGATGTTCGCAGAGGCTGGTGAGGGCAGATGGTCAGGATAGCGCAAATATCATGCGGCTCTGAGTACAGCGGGATTCAGGCTGAGATCGAGAAGGCGGCAAAGATCGTAGGCGGGCAGATATTCGTGCCTGAGGTCGATGTATCGGAGATCAGGACGATTGAGGACGAGCTCGGCTTCCATGTGGCTAGCCCGGGACTTAGGGTGATGATGGCTAGGGCGAAAGCCATAGTGGAAGGCAGGGTCGATGCGGATGGGGTGTTCATTGCGACCTGCTTCAGGTGCGCTGAGGGCGCACTCGTGAGGAGTGTCGTCAGGAGGTACATCCAGAGCCAGACTAAGATCCCAGTAGTGACCTATTCATTCACAGAGAGGACGAAAGCAGGGGCGCTCCTGCTGCGCATGGAAGCGCTGGTGAATATCATAGACAAGAAGCCACTCTTCGCAAGGATGAAGCAGGAAGGCATAACCGCTGGGATAGACTCGGGCTCAACAACAACGAAGGCAGTTGTTATGAAGGATAATGAGATCATAGGCCACGGTTGGGTACCCACCACCAGTGTGCTGGACTCGGGCATGACGGCGCTGAACCAGGCGCTCAAGGAGGCTGGCATTGACGAGTCCAAGCTTGAGGGGATCGGGGTGACAGGCTACGGCAGGACGATCCTGAAGGAGAAGTACAAGGCACAGCTGGCAATGGAGGAAGTCTCTACTTGCTCAAAGGGGGCGCTGTTCCTGACCGACAAGCAGAGGGGTGACGCCACCGTAATAGACATCGGCGGCATGGACAACAAAGCAGTAACGCTCTACGACAGCATACCCGACAGCTTCACTGTCGGCGGCGTCTGTGCGGGCGCCTCCGGCAGGTTCCTTGAAACCACTGCCAAGAGGCTCGGCGTCCCGATAGAGCAGTTCGGGGATCTCGCGATGAAAGGGGACTGGAAGGCGGTGCCCATGAATGCTTACTGCATCGTCTTCGGGCTGCAGGATCTCGTTGCTGGGCTCGCAGGCGGGGCAAAGCCAGAGGATGCGGCCGCAGCCGCCTGCCACAGCGTAGCCGAGCAGGTCTTCGAGCAGCAGCTCCAGGAGATAGACATAAGGTACCCGATAATCCAAGTCGGATCGACTGCGCTTGTCAAGGGGCTGGTCAAGGCACTCTCGGAGATACTCAGCGTAGAGATGATAGTCCCCCAAAAGCCCAACCTGATCGGGTGCGTCGGCGCAGCTGTGATGGTATCCGGGATGAAGGAGCTAGAGGAGACCAGAAAATAAGTTCGCATGAAGGGATGCGCCGCACATGAACCTGAGATCGGTCCCCAAGGGATACACAGCGGGGATGCATAGGGAGATCCCCCCGGCTAAGACGCTGGAGCTGGTCAGCAGGGTCAAGGAAAAGGCAGGAATCACCAGGGTTGCGGAAATAACAGGGCTAGACCGCATCGGCATACCCATCTTCACATCAATAAGACCGATGGCATCGCAGGGGGCGGTCACGGTCTACACAGGAAAGGGCTACTCCCAAGAGGAGGCAGAAGTATCGGCAATAATGGAGGGCATCGAGAGGTTCTCTGCGGAGCCCAGGGGTCTTAGGCTTGTGAGGGGATCATACAAGGAAATCAGCAGGGACAGGGAGGTGTTGGATCCGAATCTGCTGATATTGCCCCGCAGGTACCAGTCTTCCGAGGAGATAGAATGGGTCGAAGGGCACTCGCTGACGCGGGACGCGACAATTCTCGTCCCGGCAGAGGCTGTTTTCCATCCGTACAGCAGGCACAACCAGCTCTTCCGAACCAACACCAATGGTCTCGCTGTAGGGAATGCGCTCGAGGAGGCGATTGTGCACGGGCTCATGGAGGTGATCGAGAGGGATGCATGGTCCCTCTTCGAGGCAGGGAGGCTGCAGGGAAGGGACCTCGATCTGTCGGGTTGCGGCAGTCCGATGGTCAGGGCGGTACTGGAAAAGCTCGAGAAGGCAGGTATTGGGGTATATGCAAAGGAAATCACCTCGGATGTGGGGATTCCAACAGTAGCAGTGGCCATTGACGACGAGCTGACGAAGGATCCTGCGCTCCTCTCGCTCGGCGTGGGAACGCATCTCATGGCTGAGATAGCAGCTGTCAGGGCTTTGACCGAGGCCGTTCAGAGCAGGCTGACTACCATCCATGGGACCAGGGAGGACACTGTGAAGGCTGAATTCGCCAGGAGGATAGGTTACGAAAGGATGAAGAGGATAAACAGGAAGTGGTTCGCCCCATGCCCAGAGAGGGTCAGCCTTGACGAGTTGAGGTCATTTTCTGGAAAGGATTTTCTCGAGGACATAAGGTACACCATCGAGGGGCTGGGGAGGGCTGGACTCCGAGAGGTGATAGTAGTCGACCTCACTCGAGGGGAGATAGGGGTACCTGCAGTCCGCGTGATAGTCCCCGGGCTTGAGGTCTATGCGCTAGACAAGGAGAGAGCCGGGAGAAGGCTGTCCACTTATTCGGACAAGGGGCATTAAAGCAGGGAAAGCTCAGGAGGGGCGGCGGTGCATAAGATGAGGGCAGTTGTATTCCTCGGGCCTAGCCTGGAATGGGATATTGCCCGGAAGTTGCTGAGCGACGCGGAATACCTGCCGCCGGCGGCCAGGGGGGACATCATCAGGGTCGCTGAATCGGGGGCGAAGGTTATAGCCCTGATCGACGGGGTTTTTTACCAGCAGGCAGCAGTCTCTCACCGGGAAATACTCAGAGCGATTGAGGGGGGGTCAAAGGTCTTCGGCGGCTCTAGCATGGGCGCGCTGAGGGCATCCGAGCTGGATGTCTACGGCATGGTTGGCATCGGCACGATTTATGAATGGTACAAGTCAGGCAAGATAAGATCTGACGACGAGGTCGCCCTTGCATTCCATCCCGAAAGCCTCAGACCGCTCTCAGAGCCCCTCGTGAACGTCAGGGCAACGCTTGAGAGGGCTCTGGCTTCGGGGATGATAACCCAACAAGAGCACGACTCCATCCTAGTTGCTGCGAAGGAAGTCCCCTTCCAGCTGAGGAACTACACTAGAATACTCCAGAGGGCAGTTCGTGGAGGTCTCAGCAGCACGAGGGCAGGGGAGATACTCGAACTGATGAAAAAAACTCGAGTGGACCTGAAGAGGGAGGATGCGATTAAAGTCCTCGAAAGGATCAGGGATTGCAAATGCCTTTGATTCGAGAGTTTGAGTGCAACGACCAACTCGTAAGGTCAGCTAAAAGAAAAAATCGGTCCTTGAAGCATTACTGCGTCATAACTACAAAGTTAAATACATCGGTTTTCAAAATAGGTTGTCTTTAGGGTGTAAGGCACAATGGGCGTTCCTTTCATAGAGATCAGGAATGTTTCAAAGTCGTTCAACGGCAACAAAGTCCTGGACGGTGTAACGCTAACTATAGAAGAGGGAGAGAGGGTAGGCATCATAGGCAAGAGCGGTTCCGGGAAGACGGTGCTGCTCTCGATGCTGAAGGGGATAAGGGAGTACAAGCCAGAGTCGGGACAGATAGTTTTCCACGTGGCCGTATGCGAACACTGCCAGACGGTTGAAGGACCGAGCTGGGCAAGAAAGAAGTGCCCCAACTGCTGCCCGCACTGCCAAAAAGAGATGGAGAAGGCGGAGGTAGACATTTACGGCGAGGATCCGAAGACCAAATGGCTCAGGCAGCGGATAGCCATAATGTTTCAGAGGACCTTCGCGCTTTATGGCAGCCTTACGGTCTATGAGAATCTCGTAGAAGCGCTCAACAAAGTATCCTCCGAGGATGCCAGCAAGAAGGCGCTTGAAATTGCCAAGGACATTGGCCTGGCAAACAGGCTACTTCATGCAGCAAGGGACCTGAGCGGCGGTGAGAAGCAGAGGGTAGTCCTCGGCAGGCAGCTGGCGATAAAGCCGCTGCTCCTGCTGGCTGACGAGCCCACTGGGACCCTAGACCCCCTGAATGCGGGGATGATCCACAAGATCATAAAGAGGGAAACGGGGCCGGGCAAAAGCACGCTTCTGATCACTTCGCACCTCCCTGAAGCCATAGAGGAGCTCTGCGAAAAGGCGGTGCTGCTCGAAGGGGGTAAGATCAGTGCGGCTGGAAACCCCAAGGAGGTCACTGCCAAGTTCCTTTCAAGGCTCGCCCCCGAGGAGATACCGAAGCCGCCAGAGCTCGGGGACGTCATCCTGAGGGTGAAGGATCTGAAGAAGTACTACTTCTCGATAGACAAGGGGGTTGTCAAGGCGCTGGACGGGGTCACCTTCGAGGTCAGGGAAAGGCAGATCTTCGGGATAATTGGGCTGAGCGGCGCAGGCAAGACCACGCTCTCCAGGGCGATAGTCGGCGTGACGCAGCCCACATCGGGCATAATCGAGCTCAAGATCGGTGAGGAGTGGGTCAACATGCTGGAGCCTGGACCGATGGGCAGGGGCAGGGCCACGCCATTCATCGGGCTCCTGCACCAAGAGTACGCGCTCTATCCCCACAGGACGGTTCAGGAGAACCTCACCGATGCCATAGGTCTTGAGCTCCCTGACGAATTCGCCAAGTTCAAGGCACAGAGCGTGCTCACAGCTGCGGGCTTCGATGAATCCACGATTGAGAGAACGCTCTCCAAGTATCCGGACGAGCTGAGCGAAGGGGAGAGTCATAGGGTCGCCCTTGCGCAGGTGCTGATAAAGGAGCCGATTATAGTGCTCTTGGATGAGCCCTCAGGCACTATGGATCCAATAACCCAGCAGGATGTGGCAAAGTCGATAAAGAATGCTAGGAACGAGCTTGGTCAGACGTTCGTAATAATATCTCATGACATGGGGTTTGTTGAAAACACGTGCGAAGACACGATACTGATGAGAAACGGGAAAATAGTCAGCAGGGGCAAGCCATCAGACGTTGCAAAAGAGCTGACGCCGGAGGAGAAAAACGAGCTAATGAATTCCAAAAACCGACTCCCTTGAGAGATCCATGAAAATTTTGCGGTCGCTGCCGAGCCTTACGCATATCTTTTTTGTGGCATTGAATTTCCCCACAACGCTCGCGTGGAAACCGGCGTCGCAGAGTTTCGAAACCAGCGAATCGTCATCGGATGCAAATATGAATCCCATCGCAGGATAGGATACGAACCACTCTGATATCGTGGTCCCTTCGGGCCTGGGTATCTTCCCGGCATCGACTTCAGCCCCGACCGCGCTGGCTTCGCACAGCATGGCAAGGCTGCCGAGAATGCCGGGGGCGCTGATGTCCCTCGATGCCTTTACCAGGCCTGACTCGACGGCTGTGATTATTGACTCAATCATCATCCCGAGCTCCTTGCTGCCCTTTTTGAGCGTGCTGTCGAAGCACTTCACCCACCCCTTGACTCCGAAGGAGCCCTCTAGGTCGATCGCCATCACGATGTTGTCCCCTGGGCGGGCAGCATTCCCCTTTGCCACGCGCCTTGCAATGCCGACGACAGCTGCGTCGATCGCCTCATAAGAGGAGTCCGGGTGCGTGTGTCCCTTCAAGAGCTTTAGACCGTACTTGTCCAGTCCTGCCTTTATGCCCTGGGCCATCTTCCGCCTGCTTTCCTTGCTCCCGGACATCACGTTCACATAGCCCATAGGCCTGGCCCCCTTCACGACCACGTCATTAACGTTGACAAGTACGGAGTAGTACCCGGCAAACCACGGATCGGACTTCACCAAATCTTCGGTTATCCCGTCCGTTGACACGACGATGCTAACATCCCCGAGATCTATGAAGCCAGCGTC
The DNA here is from genome assembly GCA_029907755.1 of Candidatus Methanosuratincola sp. Classification (GTDB taxonomy): domain Archaea; phylum Thermoproteota; class Methanomethylicia; order Methanomethylicales; family Methanomethylicaceae; genus Methanosuratincola. The sequence continues at coordinate 30,323 of JARYLH010000002.1, read as the reverse complement.
GTCGTATTCGTGCTCCCCCAGAATCGCTGTGATCTCGCCTATCTCGATCTTTCTCTTCAGTCCCTTGAAATTCTTCGCGACATCGATGATGTTCGAGAGGCTCTCCAATCCGATCCCTCAGGTTAATAGGAAAGAGGAGAGATCAATATATAATAAAGTTTTGTGGGGGAAGGGTGTTGAGGTTCAAGGAAGGGGAAGCCGTAGTCTACGAGAAGACGGGGACGAAGGGGCACATCACCAAAATCGTTGAGATGGACGGCAAGACTTGGGCGGAATTGGACGCGACAGGCCTTCTATATGACGAAAACGTTCTGGAGCCGGTTGAGCAGGAGTTGGTTTCAGAGGAACAAAGACCGGTGGCTGGAAAGGAAAAGGTGAAGGAAGAGGAAGTGAAGATCAGCGAGGAACAGCTGAAGGGCGGGGACATGACGATAGACACCAGCGGAAGCTGCAGCGGCGCAGGGTGATACCCGCAGTTGAGAAAAGCGGTCGTTCTGGACAAGTCAGGCACCATAATAGATCCGTGCAGGGTAGTGTACAACATCGAGGAGAGGAAGTGGCTCTACCACATAAGTACGCTGAAGTACGTGGTCGAGAAGGGAGGAGTTCTCGTAAATCTGAAGGGCAAGATCCAAGACATAATGAAAGGGAACGTCGCCAAGGCCAGGTTCAAAGTGAGCTGCTGTGCTTTGAAAAGATACCCCCCCATGGACAAGTCAAAGCTGCTTGATCCTGTGGTTTTGGAAGGGATACGCGAGACATACCAGAAGGCCCTGACCCACTGCTCCTCCGAACTTGGGGCATGCGTTGCAGTTGTCTTCAGCCAGGCGGGCGATATAACGGACGTTGTGGGGCTCGGAGGGAAACTCTACCCCGAGGTCAAGGAGTCCGTCAGGTCCATGCAGGAGAGTGGCGTCGATGTTTACCTTGCCACCGGGAACTGCAAGGAGATGACTATGAAGTGCGCAGATCTCCTGAACATATCGAGGCACGCAGCGATCTTCGATGCATCCCCGGAGGAGAAGAGGGAGCTCGTGAGGAGACTCCGCGGTTTCTACGGATCTGTTGTGATGGTAGGCAACGATATAAACGACCTGATCGCGATGCGCGAGGCGGACATCGCGGTACTCGTCAGGCGGAGGGGCGAGTTCCAGAAGGAGAGCCTGTGCTCGGAGGTCGATTACTTCGTGGATTCCCTGAACGAGGTCGCGAGGATAGCCTCCGAGATCAAACCGGTGGATCAGAGCAGCCTGACCTCGAAGTAATGCTCCCGGTACTCGGGGTGGAAGTGTGGGAGCCGCATCGCGGTTTCCTTTTCCAGAGCACGTAAATTCCCGATCTCATTGGGCTCAATGAACGACAGGAGCCCCCTGTTCTGGGCTTCCCTACAGAATATGCTGCAAGGTATGAAGCCGGCGGTCGTCGCAAAAGCTTTCATGCCGGATCCCTTTAGTTCCTGGACGTGCCCCTCGTCTATGCCGTACCTGACATTCTCTGCGAAGGACCGCATGCAGCACTCAGGATAACCAAGAAAACGACCTATCTCGTAGTCATCGAATCGCTTGGAAAAGATCCCTATTTGGGTGGATGTGTAGGGATCGAGAGCGGGCCTTACTGGAGGGAAGAACCGCCGCACGATCTGGAGCTGAGTTTCCAGCCTCGGCAGAATGTCAAAAAGCCGGTCTTCAAGGAATAGCTGTGCTATGTACTTTGCAAAATTGGGGGATCCAGGGAACTGCGCTTCAGCCTCCTCCGGAGATGCCACAGAAAGTGCCTTGATCTTGCTCGCCAGTTCAGAGAATGAAAGGGTTCCTATTGACGAGGGCATTTCGAATCATTAAAAACAATGGAAAAAAAGAAAAAAGGTTTTTGGTCGCTTATCGGCTCGGTATGATGAGGGACCTCTCGCCCGCAGGCATGAACTCCCTCAGAGCGCCCTTGCCGAAGCAGAGCCTCGGGTGCGTGAAGTCGAACTTCAGGTCCTTGTCGGCGAATGCGATCTTTATCAGCGGGTTGGTCGTCCACGCATCGCCCCTTCCGCTGTGCGCTGCCTGGACAATCCCCGTGTGCGCCGACTGGTGCCCTACGTTCAGGGCGTAGTTCGGGTAGTTCACACCCCTCAGGTTGAATGGAAGGCCCTCGTCGCTCCTGTACGAGAAGCTGTTTGCCGAACCGCACTGGTCCTGCTGGTCGTAGCCGTAGAAGCCGAGCCTGCCCATCTCCTCCTTGTGGAGAAGCTGGCTCAGGTACCAGCCGTTGATGCCTGCCGTGGAGTTGCCTGTAGCGAGCGATACGGCTACGCCTGCGCCTGCGGCCACAACAGCAGCCCTCTGCGAACCGCCGAAGTGGGTCTCCATCAGCGCTGGGAAGCGCTCGTACTGCTCGAGCCCGTAGAGTGTGACCTCGGTCGCGATGTCCTTTATAAGGTCCCAGCTTGGCTTCGCCTTCCCGAATCCGCCGTACTTCTTCTTGACATAGTCCGCGCCGTAGTAGCAGAAGTCATCAAGGACGTTGTCAGTGTATGTGCACGTGGCGTACTGCGTGAAGCCTACGCCTCCAGACATGTAGCTGCCGAACCAGAACTGGTCGTAGAGCACCGCCCCCATCGAGATGGCTTCAAGCGCGACCCATGTCGGATCCTCGGGCTTGACCCTCGAAGCCTGGCAGATGTCTACAAGGTATCCGAGTGGTACACCGCCTGGCTCGTTCGGACCCCTCGCGCGCCTCCATGGCATAAGGGTACCCATCTCGATTACCTCGGCGTGCTTCGCTGCAAAGGCGAACTCGCCGATTGCTGCTTCACCAGCCATCAGCTTGTAGGCGTTGACCATCGACATCGAGATCTGCATTGCAGACCATCTCGACATCGTTCCTCCGTCGCAGGTCATTGCAACTATTGTGGGCATGCGCAGGACCTGGTAGATCCGCTTGCCTACGGCAGCCTTCAGCTGTGCAGCCTGGTCAGCAGGGAACTCCTTGTTTATGTCGATGAGGAAGCGCTTGTCGATCTCGTCCGCCAGTTCGTCGTCTCCGGTGAATACCTTGACGTACGAGTCTGAGACGAGCCCTGGGTGGGTCTCGACCATGTGCTCCTGGATAACAGCAGCACCTGGCAGCGCGTGGTTCAGCACCTCGAGGTAGTGGTTCACCGTCTCAGGGGTGACCTCCTTACCTAGCCGCTTCTGCAGGACCATGTGGGCAGCATCGAGACCGACTATAACAGTCCTCCTGATGTCGTGCCACATCTGCTGCATCGCGGCGTTGTTGATGAAGTGAAGGTCGTCGCCCTCGCAGTAGATGTCGGTCTGCGATAGCCTGTATGGCATCAGCACCCTCTGACCCAGCGGGATGCCGCCTAGGTGCATCTCGGGGTTGTAGAATGGGATGCCCCTCTCCTTCGCCAGCTTGGTGCCCCACTCGACGAATTCTTTCTTCCTCTTAGATTGCTTCCATCCTTCGTATATGTAGAACTTGGTGTACTTCTCTTCTGGAGACTCCTTGAACTTCTTCCTGAGTGCTTCCAAGAACATCTTCTTTTCAGTTGCCATTCATATCTCCTCCTTAGATCCCCTTCACCTTATTTGGATCGAATCCAGCCTCCGTCCTTAGCATGTGCAGGCGCTGTACGAACTCAACCATTTCCTTGTCCTCCCTGAACGGGACGCCGTCGACCCTGTACTCGCTAGTCATTTCCCTTAGCTCTTCCTCCTTGATCGGCTTTCCGACAGAGATAGGCTTGTCGAGAGGCACTCCGATCTGGTCCTTCACGTAGACGACCTCGCCAGTCTTCTTGTCGAAGACGAATCTCCTGAGCGCGTCGAACATCATTCCGTTCTCGTCTAGCCTCAGAGAGTGCCCGTGGACGGTTGCGCCCCTGATCCCGCACCTTGCAGGATCGAATATCTCGGTCTCGACGAGTTCCTTCGCGACCTTCTCCAGGTCACGTTCCCTTGCTTCGAGCGGGACCCTCCCCGAGAGGACGCCGATGTCGACTCCCCTGTACCTCGTGTGTCCCATCCATGCCCTCATGTATGGGGTCAGCGGTGTGAAGTAAACCGAGTCGGTGAACTGGATGTACCTGATCCTGTCGCCTGCCTTCGCGCCTGGCGTCGGCTCAACGAGTTCCCTGATCGGGCATGCCGGCTCGCCCATCTCCTCAAGCGGCGGGTGGACCGACTTGTATGCCTCTCCCGGAACCCTGTGGCCCATCAGCTTCACCAGGTCGTCGTCGCTGATCGTCCTCAGCTTCTTAAGCTTGTAGGACGGGTCCAGGTACTTCTTCCTGTTCTTAGCGATCTTGGAGTTTCCCGGGTAATACTGTGGCTTGTACGCTACCATTTTAGATACCTCCATGGATTGAAACTGCTGCCTCATTCACATACCTCAGCGGCTCCCTCAGCTCGGGCACCTCGCTCAGAGTCTCCCCGACTACGCCGCTGATCTTCTCGGGCGTGTAGATGACTGTGCCCGCATCGAGCGCGACTGCTGCAGCCACGCAGGGTATCGCGTAGCCCTTACTGTGCCTCGTCACGATGTGGTTGCCGTGGAACACAGCGGGGTTGCCTCCGCCGTAGATCGAGTGGCTGAAGAATGCCATCTCAACTCCTGTGCCCGCGACCCTACCGAAGTCGACTCCCGGCAGGCCGGTTTCTCTCTCGATCAGGTCGTTGAAGTATATGAACACGGACGGGCAGTGCTGCATCGACCTAGCCGAGCCGCAGGTGACCATTGTGCCAGCCAGCAGACCCGCTGCAGCGTATGCATTCCACTTGTTGAGGTCTTCAGTCGTGTAAGCGGTGTAGCCAGAAGGCTTCTTCTCGAGCGGCTTGATGACACCGTCTGCGATAGCCCTCTTGACTGTGGATATCGCCACATCGCCGAGGGTGCCGGTCTTAGAGTTCTCCTTCACGATGTCGTAGACAAGGTTGTTGGCGTTCAGACCCTGGTAGGCTAGCCCTAGCAAGTGTAGCCTTTCGAAGTTGCCGATCGCGTCGCCCATCTCGAACATGGCTGCCTGTTCCAATATCGAGGAGAGGGCTGCTGCGTTCATTGCGTTCTTCTTAGTGATAAGGGCAATGTGCGCGCACGGAACGTTCCTCAGAGCGTATCCCATACCCTCATTCTGTTGCGGAACCGACAATAGTGACGACACGTTTCCGCCGAGCGGTTCCATCGTCTGCGGGTACCTGCCCCAGACAGCTGCATGGATCAAGTCAGCGTCCCATAGGTTGACCTTGAAGTTTTCGACAATTGTGCAGCAGAGCGCAGCGGCAGTAGCTGTGAACCCTGTGGTGTATTCGACTCCTGCATTCAGCCTCTTTGCTGGAACCTTCACAAGGAGGTGCTTCCCTCCCTTGAGGACCTTAACCTCGGTATCATCGTCCTTCGTCACCTGCAGGCAACTCTTGAGGCTGTCGGCGATGCTCTCAGCATTCTTGACAAGGTCCAGCTTTAAGGATCTGCCCCTGATTATGCACCATTTGCCACCAACTTCTCCGGTCGCCAGGGCCTTCTCGATGCCCTCAAGATTCACCGAAACGCACTGCTTCACATAGGAAATTATCTTCTGCATTGCTGGGTTGCGCAGTGGGCTCAGAGCTTCAACGGGAACCTTGGAGGCGAAAACGCGGCCACGATCGTCGTATAGATCTACTTTATCCGGATATTTCGCCATAGAACTCCTCTCTTTCAGTTTTGTTGCGTGTATTTTAAAGATGTATGGAATATTAAAGCCTTGCCTAAACACAGTAATAATCTGCACTTAAGAACCCTGCAATAACAACAGGTTATATTTGCATCACTTGTGTTACACAAGCTCGGTTGAAAGTATCTTGTCGACAAGTACTTTCAGCGATTCGATTATGTTCGATTCCTCGACCTTGATGGTGACGATGGGAATCCTCACGAACTTCTCCACAGTAGTGGCAACGATGGAGGCACATACCAGCCCCTGCACCCTATTGCGCTCAGCCCTTATGGCGCAGATTATGGCTTCCTCAAGATTGTTGGCAGGGTATTCCTTAATGATCACTTTTTTCCCCTTCACTGGGAGCTGGTGCCTTGAAAGAGCGTTGAGGGCTGGGCGGGCTGCGATTATCCCGACGGTGATGTCTCCCACAACCTCCATGCTCTGCGACGCTATGTACCTGATCACTTCCCTGAAGGTCGACAGCCGGATATCCCTCTCCTCCGAGAGCATCTTGTTGATTGTGCTTACAGGGACTCCCGAGCCAGCGCTCAGATCCCTGACGGTGATGCCTTTCTTTTTCATGACCGACTTCAGCATCTCTGCAAACTTCTCATTTGACTCCATTGCTGCGGAGATCAGTGCCTCGTAGAGATCGTACCCGTCCATTTCCATGCAGGACACCCTAAAGTGCGGTGATCTCCTCCTGGAGATAACGCAAGATCTTCTCCCGGTACGATATGAAGGGGGGGCTCAGCCTCGCCCTCGGGTACTCGAGATCCACATTGACCAGTGCCTTCACGCTCGCTGGGCGCTTGGTCAAAACGACGATGTCCTGCCCGAGGAAGACTGCCTCGTCGACGTTGTGGGTTATGAATATCACTGTCTTGTTCAGTTTCGACCAGACGCTCAGAAGTTCCTTCTGGAGTATCTGCCTGGTCTGAGCATCGAGATCCGCAAATGGCTCGTCCATGAGTATTATCTCAGGATCCACCGCCATAGCCCTGGCGATCGCGACGCGCTTCTTCATGCCGCCCGAGATCTGGTGCGGGTAGTAGTCCTCGAACCCCCTCAGGCCGACCATGGCTATGAACTCCCTCGCCGTGGAATCGGCATTGCCCTTGCTCCTAGTCACTTCCAAGCCGAATTTGACGTTCTCGAGCACGGTTTTCCAAGGCAGCAGCGAGTCCTCTTGGAATATGACCCCGAAGCGGTTCTTCTTAGGATCCGGCGGGTTGCCATTGACGAGCACCTTGCCGCTCGTCGGCTGGAGGAGCCCGCACATCAACCGCAGGAGCGTGGTCTTGCCGCAGCCCGAGGGGCCCACGACGCAGACGAACCTTCCCTCGTCCACGCTGAGGGTGATGTCCTTTATCACCTCAATCTTTTCTTTTCCCGACTCGAAGAATTTTCCGACCGAGTTGAGCTCAATAGCGGCTACCAAAGCCATCACCTACGCCTTGACCTCGACCCTCCACTTGAAGAGCCGCTTCTCTGCAGTCAGGATGCCGTAGTTCAGCACCAGACCGATTATCCCGATGGTTATCATGCCGAGTATCACAACGTCGATCTGGTAGAGGTTTGCGTACTTTATTATCAGACGCCCCAACCCAACAGGCTCTCCGCCGATCATCTCGGCAGCCACAATGCACATCCACCCCACCCCGAGCCCTACCCTCAGTCCGCTCATAATCTCAGGGAGTGCGCTGGGGAAGACTATCCTAGACGTGATTGTGCTGCTGTCAGCACCGAACGTCTTTGCCATGTCCACGAGGACTGGCGATGTGCGCTTCACTCCAGCTATGGTGTTTAGGAGTATAGGGAAGAAAGCGCCTATCCAAATAAGGAAGATGTAACGCCCCAAGCCGCTGAGGAGTATTATGGAAAGCGGGATCCATGCGATGGGGGGTATGAACCTTATAGGCTCTATTATCGGTGTGGACACACTGTTAACGGAGGGCTTCAGCCCCATGAAGACCCCCAGCGGGATTGCGGTGATCCCTGCGAAGCCGAAGCCCAGCATTACCCTGTAGATGCTCATGAGCGAGTGCGAATACAGGGTGTAACCGTCGATGTCCCCCGACGTGGAGATCCTTCCGAATGCCTGAAGCACGTCATAGGGCCCCGGAAGGAACGGTGAATTAAGGTACCAAGCGACCAGTTGCCAGATGATAAAAAATACTGCCAGGGACAGTGCCCCTAGCAGTGTGCCCTTTACCCGATCGAGGCGCTCCATCCAAATCACTCTTCATTAGATGAAACGCGTGTCTATAAATGCGTTTATGAACCCGTCGACTTGATCGTGCGATACGGTGGTTACGACACCCAGGTCGATCATCGAGTGCAAGAATGTCTTCATGCTCTCAGGGTCAGGGGTCGAGGTGTAGACTATGTGCGAAAGAGCCAGCTGTATTATGTCCGAGGAATAGCCGGTTACGTTCATCGCGATCTGCTTTGCCGATTCTGGGTTGTTAAGGATGTACTGGTTTGCCATCTTGTGCACCTGCGCGAACTTCTGGACTATGTCCGGGTGTGCCTCGAGGTACTTGTTGGAGACTACCAGCACGCAGCACTGGTGGTTGGGGAACAGTTCATGGGATGTGAGGAGCACATGGGCCCCTGATTGGACAACAGCTATCGAGGGGGCAGGCTCCCAGCCGATAAATCCGTCGATTGCGCCCTTGCTGAATTCAAGGGGCAGCGTGGAGATCGACATCGGGCTCTTCGTGATGGTTATGTTTCGCTCCCTGAGGAACATGCTGAGCATTATGTCCTGTATTGTGCCGGTGCCAGGAGTTCCAATGTTTTTGCCGGCGAGGTCGTCAGGCGTATCTATGCCAGCCTCTGCGACTATTGCAGATCCTTCCAGGTTGACTGAAGCTATGACTACGGGCAGGTGTGATTTCGGATCAGAGAGTGCTTTTGCCCTGGCAGATATTGCTGGGGGTGCGCCGACGTAAGCGAAGTCCAGCTCACCTGCCAAGAAGTCCTGCATAAGAGATGGGCCGTTAACGTACTCCTTTAGCTGTATCTTTATCCCGTACTGCTCGAAGTACCCCTGATTGATTGCCACGAAGAGCGCCAGGTGATGGAGGTCCCCTGTCAGGTGGCCGATCCTTATGGTTTCGGCCTCGCGCGGGAAGATCATGCCGGAGGCGTAGAGACCGCCAATAATTACAACTAGGGCAACCAAAGATACAATAAGGATTTTATTCACCATATCTTGCTCCCAAAAAACCCTATTTTTGCTCCGATATATGCTTTTTGTGTACAATTGGATGATAAAACTTCATTGTATGCCCTTCAGGAATAGGAAGACCGCTAGTGCGCTCGTTTCGGCTGAGGCTGCATCGTTGGCGAAAGCAGCAAGTACGTAGTCGCCGTCCTGGAGCCTGAACCTGCTCATGAGCTCATAATACGTGGAAGGGCTGGTCTGCGAAAGGTCTTCTGTTATCGAGGGCACAACTATCCTCCCCCCGGAGAAGTGGAAGACCATCCCCCCTTCCGCGCCCCACCTGATCGCAACGTCCCGTAGCTTCAGCACGGAGTGCGCCGACACGTCAAGTCTTACCTGGAGCGCGAACGAGGGGTATGTGACTCCCATCCCGCTGAGGTCTATCGGACCAGAGGACACCATGCCGTTCTTGATCTGGGCGAGCACTTCACGTCCAATGGGGGTAAGGGCGCAACCTCCGATGCTGTCGATGCTTATGAGGGATTGCTGCTGCAAGCGCTTTATAATTGTCCTGACCGAACCCTCCCCTATCCCAAGAACCCTCGCCAGCATCACCCTCCCGACCGATTTCGATGATTCGATTATCAGCAATGCCTTTACGACGTGAACGGGCGTGTATGCGGCAGCAGGTCCCTTTGGCTGTACAGCCTTTGATAGAGACTGGACAAAAGTGCTGTAAGGGTCAGACATGATCAATAATTTCGGTAGGAAGCAATAATACCATTTCGGTTCTTCAGCATACTGCAGCCAGTCAAGACTTGAAGAAGTGCGGAGGGCAAACCCTTTCTGTACGCCCGGAAGGAGACCGGTTTTGCCCGCGCCATAGCCATAAGCGCACCGAGACCCTGCTCAATTTTTATAGAGCGCCGGGCTTATTATTCTCAAGGAGACTTTGGGGTGTTGTTTTTGAAGAGCAAGGTTGAGGTCAAGGGACTTTCAGGATTAAGCAAGTGCTTCCGTACCGCGGTTGAGAGCATTGGGGGGGAAGGGGACGCGCTGTTCGTCGGATCACCATTCACCTGCCTTCCCTTTGCAGAGTTCCTGTGCTACGGCATAAGGGATTTACATCTGAAGCCATTCTTCATGCCTTCATCGGACTCGAGCAAGATAAGGGAGCTTGTGAAGGACGAAGGCTACGGCTACCAGCTGGGCGGACTGAAGTCAGGCAGCGATTATCGAATAGTGGTTTTGCTAGGCGGGCTTGCGATCCCGAAGTACGGGGTTCCGCCAAAGGTCCTGAAGGAGGCGATCGAGCGCCTGCCTGGAAGTAAGGACGTGATTGCAGTGTGCTTACAAGGGTCGCTCAGGAGCCCGGACTGGACAGACACCTTCCGTTTCAAGTACTTAATAGACACGGACCTCGCAGTGACGATGGAGTAGGTTGGAATGATAAGAGAGCTTCAAGGCATTAGACCGCAGATCGATCCCAAGGCATTCGTCCATGAGGATGCGGTGGTGATAGGCGACGTTATAATTGAAGAGGGGGCAAACGTGTGGCCCTGCGCAGTCCTTCGGGGGGACATAGAGCGCATAATAATCAAGAGCGGTGCGAGCATACAGGACGGCGCGATCCTCCACACTGACAAGGGTTACCCCACAAACGTAGGCAAGGGGACGGTGGTTGGGCACGGCTGCATCATCCACGGCTGCAGGATAGGGAACAACACGCTCGTGGGGATGGGGGCGATCATTTTGACCGGCGCTGAGATAGGCGACGACTGCGTCATAGGGGCTGGCGCACTCATACCTGAGGGCAAGACGGTCCCTTCAGGCAGCGTCATGATGGGTTTACCCGCAAAGAGCGTCAGGAGCATAGAGGAGAGGGACAAGGAGAGGATCAGAGAGACCGCCGGGGCGTACCAAGGGCTGGTGAAGATGTACAGAAGCGCGCCCCAATGACGGATCTCCTAGCGCTATCTTTTACCCTTCCCACTTTCTGCGAAGAGGATCAAAACCAGCCCGATGCAGAAGACGACGATGCTCAGGATCTGCGGGAGGAGGGGCTGCCCCCAAATGCCGTATCTGGAAAGGTAGGCGTATGAGAAGGCAGGGATGAAGACCAGGATGAGACCTGCCAAATAGAAGATGTTCTTGATCTCCAAGGCGATCAACTCTTCGGCGCGTATACCTTTAGGTTCGGGAACGCGGACAACAGCGCTCTGACAAGTGAGACGGGGTGTTCTTCCAAGCTCCTGAAGCCGACGACCGCACACTTATCAGGGTAAATGTGGATGTAGCGGTCAAGGTCGAACCTGAAAGTCGTCTCTTTCGGCCCGAACGTCACTTTGAAGGGGACTTTTTTTGGGATCAGGATGCTGGCAGAGTTCATCACGAATTCTTTCTGCGCAGAGGGGATCTTCCTTGCAGACTTCCTCACCCTTATGCCTTTTGTCTCTTCCTTAGACAGCGAAATCTTGACTACCCCCTTCGCTTCAGAGACGCACACTTCATCACCCTCAAATCTGACCTCAAACGGCTTTCCCTGATCCAGGAATGCCCTGATCTCTCCGAGTTTGGGGGAGGCGACATTCTCGCTCAATGAGCTCACCGACGTAGGTATCACCTATGCCCTATTTTAAAAGTATCCTTAACGAAACCCGCCAAAATAGGCAATTATAGATGGCGAAGATAAGACCGTAAATGGCGAACTGCCCCTCGCTATCTGAAGGGGCTTTCTGCTTCAACGATGATGCTTGGTGTAACCGCAAGCAGGGGTTACCTCTCCACAGGATCTGAGGATCGTCCAACCCCCACAACCCCCGCCCGAGAATGCTGGGCTGGTCGTTATACTCACGATGAGTCCGCCGTGTTTTTATTCTCTGCTCGTTGCTCCTTTGTTCAACTTCAAAAATGCCCTGCAGTGTTTTCAGCTTTGTAGGACAACATGTGAAGGAAGAAGGCTAAGTCTGTAGAGTTCTATCCGATAAAGTTAAAAATAATGTAGGCTACTGACTACCCATATTCAGGAGTGCTTGGATAATGCTCGAGATCAGGTGGCACGGCAGGGGCGGGCAGGGTGCAGTCACAGCCGCAGAGATCCTGGCGACAAGCGTGATAAACGAAGGCAAATACGCACAGGCATTTGCGGCATTCGGCCCGGAAAGGAGGGGGGCGCCCGTCCTAGCGTTCACAAGGATAAGCGATAAGGAGATTCTGACCAGATGCCAGATCTATGAGCCCGACATCATAGTCGTGCTCGACAAGAACCTCTGCACCATGGAGGGGGTTGGCGACGGGCTGAAGGACAACGGCATTGTTGTGCTCAACACCGACCAGAAAGCGGAAGACTACCTGCAGGTCTTCGGCAACGCAGGGAAGATTGCTGTAGTCGACGCGACCGAGATCGCCCTCAGGGAGCTGGGCTCGCCGATAACTAACACGGCTATCCTAGGGGCACTGGTCAGGGCGACTGGCGTAGTGGGGCTGGAAACCCTCGAGGAGGTCATGAGGCAGAAGTTCAAGCAATATGCGGAGAAGAACATCAACGCTGTGAGGAGGGCATTCGAAGAGACGGTAGTATTTGAGGCGGGTGGTAAAAAATGAAGTGCGTGAAAACCACGCTCAAGGGATGGAAGGAGATCCCGGAGGGGTGCGCCATTACAGAGCCCGGGAGCTCGGTTAACTTTGACGTGACGGCCTGGAGGACTTCCAGTCCCGTAATTGACCAGAACAAGTGCACAAAGTGCGGGATGTGCTTCCTCTATTGCCCAGATTCCGCCATTGAGATTGACGAGGCGGGGAACTACCGAGTCAACCTGTCATACTGCAAGGGCTGCGGGATCTGCGCGAAGGGGTGCGCGCCCAAGGCTATTACGATGGTTAAGGAGGGGCACTGATGGCCAGAAGGGTCGGGATCAGCGGCAATTACGCTGTGGCGTACGCGGTCAAGATGGCAGATGTCGACATGATCGCCGCGTATCCGATCACGCCACAGACGACGATCGTGGAGAAGCTCTCTGAGTTTGTGGCGAACGGGGAGCTTGACGCGAGCTACATGAACGTCGAGTCGGAGCACTCCGCAATGAGCGCCTGCGTAGGGGCCTCGCTGACAGGGGCCAGGGTCTTCACTGCCACCTCCTCGCAGGGGCTGGCGCTGATGCACGAGATACTCTTCATGGCATCGGCGCTGAGGACCCCCATCGTGATGGCAAATGTCAACAGGGCGCTCTCCGCCCCCCTGAACATCTGGAACGACCATTCGGACGCGATGGCTCAGAGGGACGCGGGCTGTATACAGCTATGGGTCAGGTCGGCGCAGGAGGCCTTCGACACCACGATCGAGGCCTTCAAGATCGCGGAGGAGACCCGCCTCCCGGTGATGGTGAACTTGGACGGCTTCATACTCAGCCACATGTATGAGCCGGTCGAGCTGGCAGACGAGGATGAGGTCAGGAAGTTCATACCCTCAAGACCCCTCGAGAACAGGGTCTCTACTAAGAAAGCCCACGCAGTCGGGGTCGTGGGGCCGCCCGAATACTACTACGAGATGAAGTACCAGGCAATAGACGCGATCGAGAAGAGCAGGCTGAAGATCAAGGAGATCGACAAGGAATTCAACTCCAGGTTCGGGAAGAGCTACGGGGAGATCGAGGCATACGGAATGGATGGGGCGGAAGCCGCTCTGATAGTCATGGGGTCTATCTTCGGCTCGGCCAAGGAGGTCGCCAACTCCCTCCGCGAGGAGGGCAAGAAGGTAGGCGTCATATCCCTGAGGCTATTCAGGCCTTTCCCGATCCAGGAGATCAGGAGGGCAGTCGAGGGCATAAAGGCGGTCGGCGTGGTGGACAGGGCGACGGCCCCGGGAGGTGTCGGGAACCCCCTCTACAACGAGATAGCCGCCGCACTCTACGACATGCCGGAGAGGCCGGCTATCCAGGGCTTCGTGGCAGGTCTCGGGGGCAGAGATATCAGGCAGGATGACTTCAGACTGATGTACAGCGCGACCGAAAAAGCTGCCAGAGAGGGGGCAGGGCGCTGCATTTACGTGGGGCTGAGAGAATGAGCAAGGTCTTCAAATCTGTCAAGGACGTTACAAAAGAGGAGCTGTTGGCACCAGGGCACAGGCTCTGTGCGGGGTGCGCTGCAGGGACGGCGGTGAGGCAGATCCTCAAGGCGTCTGGAAGGGATACGATCGTCGTGAGCCCTACAAGCTGCCTGGAAGTCTCCACCAGCTACTTCCCGCAGAGCGCCTGGAGGGTGCCATGGGTCCATGTCGCTTTCGAAAACGCTGCAGCAGTAGCGGCCGGCATATCGAATGCCCTGAAGGTCCTGCAAAGGAAGGGCAAATCAGGGGAGAAGGCAGATGTGATCGCGATAGGCGGTGACGGCGGAACCTTCGACATCGGGCTCCAGTCACTCAGCGGAGCGCTGGAAAGGGGCGACGACATCTTGTACATCTGCTACGACAACGAGGCATACATGAACACTGGCATTCAGCGCAGCTCAGCCACGCCGTTCGGTGCAGCGACAACGACGTCGCCGCCCGGGAAGCGATCGATTGGGCAGAGGACCGAGAAGAAAGACCTAGTGGGCATCGCAATAGCGCACGGGATCCCTTACGCAGCCACTGCCTGCCCATCTTACCCCTTCGACTTGATGAACAAGGTCAGGAGGGGGCTGGACGTTGACGGGCCAGCTCTGATCCATGTGCTCGCGCCGTGCCCCACAGGGTGGAGGACTGAAACCAGCGAAAGCATCGAGCTCGGAAAGCTCGCGGTCCTGACGGGCCTTTGGCCGCTGTACGAGTTCGTCAACGGAGAGGTGAAACTTACTGTGCAAGTGCCCAGGAGGGAGCCGGTCACAAAGTACCTCAAGGCGCAGGGCCGGTTCAGGCACCTGGATGAGGAGACGGTCAAGAGGATACAGGAAAAAGCGGACAGGCTCGCGAAGAGGTTCGGGATGGGCCCATTAAGGGAGCAGCAGTGATTGGAATGGGTCTAAACTTCAGGGCAACACTGATAACAGCCCTAATATTTTTTGTAGTCTTCATCGGGGGAGTCTACACGATAAGGATCGTCTCTGGGACCAACCTGCCAGTCGCAGCCGTGCAATCGGGGAGTATGGAGCCCAACATCCCTACAGGTTCGCTGATTTTCGTGCAGGCAGTGGATCCATCGGAGATCGTGGCTGGCCCGCCCCCAGTGGGAGACACGGTGATATATGTGCAGCCAGGGACGCGCGTTGCGGACTATTTCATATTCACATCGTATGATCCACTTCCGATCTCCCACAGGGTCATAGAAAAAGTTGAGGTGGACGGGACCTACTACTTCCTGACCAAGGGGGATGCTAACGCATACCCTGACCAGAGCCCTTCAAACCCGCTGAGCTGGGTTCCTGAAGACAGGATAATAGGCAAAGTTGTCTTTTCAATACCATACCTTGGCTATCCATTCCTTTGGTTCAAGAACATCTGGCGCGTCTCGCTTGTGATCCTGACAATAATAATCATAATAATACTGCCTTCTGGCGAAAAAGAGAACGCAAAAAAAGTGGAAGGGTCTGTTTAGAAATAAAAAAGCTTTATAAACCAGATTAAAAAACTTTAAACCTAGTTGTTTTGTTCGGTGGGCAACATAATGATCAAGCCATCCGTCAGGATAGAGAATGTCGTCGCCTCTGTGACAATGAACCAGACCATAGATCTCGATGCGATCTCGGGGAATGTGCCAGGGGTGGAGTACAATCCTGAGCAGTTCCCGGGGCTCGTTTACAGGATCTCGAAGCCGAGGACTGCAACGCTGATCTTCTCGTCGGGGAAGATGGTGTGCACAGGGGCGAAGTCAATAAAGGAAGTGCACAATGCCGTCAAGAAGATAATAAAGAATCTGAAGGACAGGAACATCGTGATAATAGGCACCCCAGAGATAATGATTCAGAACATCGTTGCCTCGGCCAACCTCAATGCAGAAGTGAACCTTGAGAAGGCGGCTTTCCTGCTCGAGAACGTGATGTACGAGCCCGAGCAGTTCCCGGGGCTGATCTACAGGATGGACTCCCCCAAGGTCGTTCTGCTGATCTTCTCGTCGGGGAAGATGGTGTGCACAGGGGCGAAGCAGGAAGACGAAGTAAGGGTAGCAGCAGACAAGATTTACCAGAAGCTAAAGGATCTGGACGTGCTTTACGAGTAGACCGAGTCCGAAAAAGTAAAAGAAAAGGGTAGAAGTGGAAAGAAACGATTACTTTGTCCCGCAGCCCATCTTCTCGAAGGACTTGTCCTTGAGCATCTGGAGGGCATCCTTGCAGGCAGTGATCGCGGGCGCTCCACCGGCTACTGCAACTACGCGTATGGCCTCGATTATCTCGGCGTCGGTGGCCCCCTTGTTGTGCGCGCCCCTCATGGCTGACACGACGCACTCTTTGCAGTGGCGCTGTGCACCCATCGCCATTATGAGTAGCATCTTGAACTTGGACGGGAGGGCACCGTCCTCCTGGACCGCCGAGTCGCAGAAATTGTAGAACTCGGCCATCTTCGGGTCTATCTCGGCAGCTATGTGCATTATCGCAGGTGTGAAACCCATCTTCTTGTCGAATTTCTCCTTAAGGGTCTTGGTCATTTTTTCACCAGCTACAACATACATATTCGACCTTTAATCTTAAATCTTTGCCCCAGAGCAGAAGGCATCACGGGATTTGAATGGATTGTGAAACGTTCATGCGGGTACTGCACCCGCTGATGTAGTCGGACTATATCCGATGGATGAAGGATCAGATCTCCGCCGACCGTGTTAAATAAGAGGGAGCGGATCTTATCTCTCCTATGGTGTGGAGTATGGAAGGGGTCTTCGTCAGCAACTTCATCGAGCCAATCAGGGCGAGATCGAATCTCCCGGAGAGGGTCCAGGTCCTCGACACAACGCTCAGGGACGGCGAGCAGACGCCGGGGGTCTGCTTCACCCTCGAGGAGAAGATAGAGATCGCAAGGAAGCTGGACGAGCTCGGGGTGGACGTGATCGAGGCAGGTTTCCCAGTCAACTCGGATGAGGAGTGCAGCACGGTCAGGAAGATCAAGAGGGAGGGGCTGAAGGCCAAGATATGCGGCCTTGCAAGGTGCGTGACAAGGGACATAGACGCCTGCATCAGCAGCGAGGTGGACCGCGTCCACATCTTCATCGCGACATCTGACATCCACCTCAAGTACAAGCTCAGGATGGACGAAAGCAAAGCGCTTGAGCAGGCACTTGCCGCGACGGAATACGTCAAGGCCCACGGGCTCGAGTGCGAGTTCTCCTGCGAGGACGCGACCAGGACCCCCATTGAGAGGCTCTTGCGCTTCTATACCTCGGTCGAGGAGCGCGGGGCTGATGTGCACAACGTCCCTGACACGGTCGGTGTGATGGAGCCCGAGGCGATGTCCGAACTCATAAGTAGGCTGAAGGCGGCGCTCAAGAAGCCAGTATCGATGCACTGCCACAACGACTTCGGGCTGGCAGTAGCCAACACCCTGGCAGGGGTAAAGGCAGGGGCCTCCCAGGTTCACGTAACTGTCAACGGCCTTGGAGAGAGGGCTGGGAATGCGAGCCTCGAGCAGACGGTCACCGCCCTCCATGCGATGTACGGGGTCAAGACGGGCATAAGGCTCAATCTCTTGAAGGAGGCATCAACGGTGGTGGAGAGGGCTAGCATGATCTCCCTGCCACCGAACTTCCCCATAGTGGGGAACAATGCCTTCGCGCACGAGGCAGGAATCCACGTTCACGGGGTCCTCGCGAAGGCAGAGAGCTACGAGCCGCTAACGCCCGAGATGGTAGGCCAGAAGAGGAAGATAGTGATGGGGAAGCACACTGGCAAGCACGGCGTAGCCAACTTCGTCAAGGAGAAGTACAACCTAACCGACGAGCAGATCGCGGCAGTCGTAGAGAAGGTAAGGTCGCTCGCCATCCATAAGAAGAAGATAATCGAGGAGGATGTCAACGCAGTCGTGAACGAGGTGCTCGGGAGAGTCCCGGATGCCGAGAGGCTCGTGAGGCTCGACGAGATACTCGTCGTAACGGGGAACAAGATAACGCCAACGGCATCGGTCCAGCTCACCCACAACAACCAGAGGCGCGTAGCCGCCGGGATAGGGACCGGCCCAGTCGATGCCCTCGCGAAGGCGATCCAGTCAGCGCTCGGCGAGGAGATCAGGCTCCTGAACTACAAGCTCGAAGCCATCTCAGGCGGGACGGACTCGCTCTGCACAGTCGAGGTAATGACAGAGGACAAGGACGGGAGGACCGCCATGGGGCTCGCCGTAGGGGGGGACATCGTGATGGCCTCAGTGAACGCCATAATGGAGAGCCTCAACAGGATCTATTCCAAACGGATGAAAGGAATGCAACCCCAATGAACTAGAAGTACTAGGCCGCAAAAAAAATGTAGGGGAGAAAGAGAGGGATGTCCGCCTAGACGAACATCTTCCCTAGCATCTTTTTCGAGTCGTCGTATCTGAGCAGGTCCTCCTTGGAGACGCTCGGCCGTATGGCCTTGAGGGCGGACTCGAAGTGCTTCATCTGGATCTTCTTCGGTTTCATGTCCTCCCTGAGGGCGCTCAGCGCAGCCTCGCGGCAGACCGCAGCTATGTCAGCACCGGTGTAGCCCTCGGTCTTTTCTGCCAGTAATTTCAGGTCAACGCCCTCGTCAAGTGGCATCTTCTTCGTGTGGACCTTGAAGATCTCCTCCCTGGCAGCCCTGTCGGGTATCGGTATATAGACGGATCTGTCGAATCGCCCTGGCCTGAGCAGCGCCGGGTCGATGAGCTCCGGCCTGTTGGTCGCACCAATGACAACGACGTTCTTCAGGGAGACAAGCCCATCCATCTCTGAGAGGATCTGGTTGACCATCCTCTCGGTGACCCCCGAGTCTGTGTGGCCGCCCCTCCTCGGAGCGATGGAGTCCAGCTCGTCGAAGAATACAATGCACGGTGCAGCCTGCCTTGCCTTCTTGAAGATCTCCCTGATCGCTTTCTCGGACTCGCCGACCCACTTGCTGAGGACCTCGGGCCCCTTGACGCTGATGAAGTTGGCCTGACTCTCGGTGGCTGCAGCCTTCGCGAGGAGCGTCTTGCCCGTGCCTGGCGGGCCGTAGAGCAGGATGCCCTTCGGCGGCTCGATGCCCATCTGCTCGAAGAGCTCAGGGTGCTTCAGGGGCCACTCGACCATCTCCTGCAGCTGCCTCTTCACGTCTGCGAGGCCGCCAACGTCATCCCAGTGGACCTCAGGAACCTCCACGTAGACCTCCCTGAGCGCAGAGGGGGTTATGTCTTTCATCGCCTCGAGGAAGTCAGCCTTGGAGACCTTCAGCGAATTCAGGATCGAGGCGGGTATCGTCTGCTTCTGGAGGTCAAGCTTCGGGAGGAACCGCCTCAGTGCCCGCATCGCGGCCTCCCTGGTGAGCGCAGCCAGGTCAGCCCCGCTGTAGCCGTGCGTCATGGCAGCGATCTCATCGATCTTTACGTCCTCGCTTAGTGGCATGCCCCTTACGTGGACCTGGAGGATCTCCTGCCTCCCCTTCTTGTCGGGCATCGATATGGCAAGTTCGCGGTCGAACCTGCCTGGCCTTCTCAGGGCGGGGTCCAACGCGTCAGGACGGTTGGTAGCGGCTATCACAACGACCTGGCCCCTGCTCTTGAGCCCATCCATGAGCGCGAGCAGCTGGGCGACGACGCGCCTCTCGACCTCGCCAGATACCTCTTCCCTTTTAGGCGCGATCGAGTCGATCTCGTCAATGAATATGATGCTAGGAGCGTTCTTCTCGGCCTCCTCGAAGATCCCCCTGAGCTTCTGCTCCGACTCGCCGTAGAACTTGCTCATGATCTCCGGGCCGTTGATGGTGATGAAGTTGGCGCCTGACTCGTTTGCGACCGCCTTCGCGAGGAGCGTCTTGCCGCAGCCCGGAGGGCCGTACATCAGCACACCCTTAGGGGGCTCTATGCCGAGGTGCTTGAAGAGCTCAGGGTGGCGCATCGGGAGCTCTATCATCTCCCTTATCTTTTCCTTTGCGTCCGCGAGCCCTCCGATGTCCTCGTAGGATACCTTAGGCCTGGAGGTGTCGATCTCCTTTACCGGCTCCTCCTTCACGACGACCTCCGATTCCTCCGTGACGTATCCTGATTGTTCTGGCTGTATCGATGCGACTACGAGCCTAAGGGCCTCGCCTAGGATCGGCACCATAACTGTATCGCCTTTGCTCAGCGGCTTGTCTTCAAGGATCTGCCTCACGTACATTCCGAAGTCAGAGCTGAACCTTATCGGCTCTGTCGGGGCGAGCACTATCTTTGAGGCGGGCTTGAGCTCGACCCTCGAGACCTTCACAGTGTCGCCAATGGAGGTCCCGGTGTTGTGCCGTATTATCCCATCAATCCTGATTATTTCGTGATCCTCGTCCTCAGCGTACGCGGGCCACGCTATGGCGACGGTCCGCCGCTTCCCCTCCACTTCTATGAAGTCGCCAGGCCTCAACCCGAGCCTGCTCATCGTCTGTCGGTTGAGCCTAGCCAAGGCCCGACCCACATCCCGGGTGCGCGCCTCCGCAACTTCAAGCTCTATTGATTTTCTCTCAGTCATCTTGATACACCTGCCTTACTCATATACTACAGAAAGATATATATTTTACTGCGATATATTCTAAATCCAGAGGTGGTCGAGCATGTCCTACGGGATCGACATATTCGATGATTTCCGGAGGATGATGCGGGAGATGGAGAGGTTCATGGGAAGCATGACCGAAGAGATGCAGAAGAGGCTGCCCGCCGTAAGGGAGCCTGGGTTCAGGGAGCCGCTGGTAGACATCAACGAGACCGCAGATGAGGTTATTGTGACTGCGGAGCTGCCTGGCGTCCCCAAGGAGAACATAGAGCTTAACCTTGTCGACAATACGCTCGAGATCAAGACTTCCCAGAAGGAGGAGGTCGCCGTTGAGAAGGAAGGCTTCAGGAGGAGGGAGAGAAGGTCTATGAACTTCTACAGGATGATCGAGCTTCCATGCCAGGTGGACAGCTCGAGGGTGAAGGCGACCTTCAACAACGGCGTCCTCGAGGTAAGGATGCCCAAGCTCGAAAAGGCAAAGAAAAAATCCATAAGGATCGAGTGAGCTCCCGCGCACCCGCTTCCGATTTTCCGATATCCTTTTTTTCCTGAAGACTGATTTGTTTGACCTCTGGTTCGGAACCCCTGTTTGCAGACTCGTTTGCTCAGGCGAGGGCAAAAGGCTATAAAACAGTCTTGACCGAATGTTTCAAGATCAGCATTTTTATTACGCACAGGGGAATATTAACCGTAAACGTAAGGGGGTCGCGATGGAGAGCATAAGGACCGTTTCTAAGGAGAGGACCGAGAGGCTCGCTTGGCTCTCGAAGATTGCCCTCACTCGGGAAGAGGTAGAAAAGTTCACGGATCAACTGAACAGGATACTGGAGTTCGCGAAGGCTCTGGACAGCCCTGAGGTTGAAGGCGCAGAGCCAACATTCCATGTACTGGACCTCGCGAACACATTCAGGGAAGACTTGGAGGAGGGCGGGCTGAAGAGGGAGGAGGCCCTGTCCACTGCACCTAAGGTCAAGGACGGTTTCATTGTCGCTCCCAAGATAGTCTGATCAAGGCGAGTGCGTAAGATGGCAAAGCTTGAGGATATGACGCTCTTTGATGCGGTAGATTCCATCAAGAGGGGTGAAATCGAAAGGGAGGAACTCCTCGAGGCGTATGCTGAGAGGATCAGGAGGCTGAACCCGGAATACGGGGCATACATAACGGTCAGCGGGGCTGGCGCGGCAAGTAACAGGGAAGGGATCGGCGGAGCCCTTGAGGGGGCGCCTATCGCGATCAAGGATTGCATATGCACGAAGGGCCTGAGGACAACTTGTGCTTCGAAGATCCTCAGCAGCTATGTGCCGCCATACGACGCGACGGTCGTCTCAAGGATAAAATCCGAAGGGGGGGTCATCACCGGCAAGACCAACATGGATGAGTTCGCGATGGGCTCCTCTACCGAGAACTCTGGCTTCTTCGTGTGCCGCAACCCGTGGGACAAGACAAGGGTCCCCGGGGGGTCTTCCGGCGGCTCTGCGGTGGCGGTCTCGGCGAGGATGGCCCTGGCGGCGCTCGGGTCGGACACCGGCGGATCTGTGAGGTGCCCTGCGAGCTTCTGCGGAATAGTTGCGATGAAGGCCACCTACGGGCTCGTCAGCAGGTACGGCCTGGTTGCGTACGCGAACAGCCTCGAGCAGATAGGCCCGATGGCCAGGGATGTGAGGGACTGCGCGCTCCTCCTCAACGTGATTAGCGGGCACGACCCGAAGGACTGCACCACGATCCCAGGGAAGAAAGAGGATTACCTGGCATGCCTCGGGAAGGACGTCAAGGGGCTTAGGATCGGTGTCCCGATGGAGTTCTTCGGGGAGGGGACCGACAGCAGGGTGGAGAAGGAGGTCTGGAGCGGGATCCACGCCCTCGAGGGCCTCGGGGCCTCCTGGAACGAAGCATCTCTGCCCTCGCTCAAGTATGCACTCCCCGCTTACTACATCATCGCGATGTCCGAGGCGAGCTCGAACCTCGCGCGGTTCGACGGCATCAGGTACGGCACGAGGGAGGAGGATGAGGGCATGAACTGGGAGGAGTCGTTCTCGAGGACGAGGGGCGCAAACTTCGGCAGCGAGGTCAAGAGGAGGATAATCCTTGGCACGTTCGCGCTCTCCTCCGGGTACTACGAGGAGTACTACCTGAAGGCGCTGAAGGCCAGGACGCTCATTAGGAGGGACTTCGAGCGGCTCTTCAAGGAATTCGACGTGCTCGTGGGACCGACGATGCCGACCCCAGCGTTCAGGATCGGGGAGAAGGTGGAGGACCCGCTGGAGATGTACATGAGCGACATCGACACGGTGTCGGTGAACCTCGCGGGCATCCCCGCGATCTCGGTCCCGTGCGGGTTCGCCGACGGGCTCCCGGTGGGGCTCCAGATAATGGGCCCGCCGCTCGGGGAGGGGAAGGTACTAACCGCTGCTAGGAAGCTGGAGGAGGAGCTGGGGCTGGAGCTGAAGCCCCCGGTATGAATTGCGGTCAGGTGGATGGTGTGATACATGGCGGTCGCTGAGGTGCCGGAACAGAGAGACGGGGTCGTTATTGGGATCGAGGTCCACTGCCAGCTCAACAGGCTTAGGACCAAGCTTTTCTGCGGGTGCAGCACCGACTACAGGGGCAAGGAGCCGAACACGAACGTCTGCGAGGTCTGCCTTGGGCACCCCGGGTCGCTGCCGAGGCCAAACGCTAAGGCGGTCGAGCTCGCCGTCATGGCAGGCCTGGCGCTGAACAGCAGGATAAGCGAGAGGACCTCGTTCTATAGGAAGAACTACTACTACGTGGATATGGGGAAGAACTTCCAGATCTCGATGTACGAGACCAAGGGTTCGAAGACAATCTGCGAATGGGGGTTCATCGACATCAACGTGGGGAGTGCCAGGAAGAGGATCAGGATCACGAGGATACAGCTCGAGGAGGACCCGGCGAAGCTCGTCCACATCGGACCGATCGACCTCTCGCCGTACACGCTGGTGGACTACAACAGGGCCGGGATGGCGCTACTCGAGATAGTCACGGAACCGGACATGTCATCCCCCAGGGAGGCGAGGCTCTTCCTGCAGAAGCTCAGGTCGATCATGGAACACATCGGGGCTTTCGACGGCGGCCTCGAGGGGGCGATGAGGTGCGACGCGAACATATCGATCAAGGGGGGCACAAGGGTCGAGATAAAGAACATATCGTCTTTCAAGGAGGTCGAGAGGGCACTCAACTTCGAGATCTCGAGGCAGAGGAGCCTGCTAGAGAAGGGGGAGAGGGTCAGGCGCGAGACGAGGCACTGGGACGAGGTGAGGAAGGTGACCATATCGCTCAGGGAGAAGGAGGAGGAGCATGACTACAGGTACTTCCCGGAGCCGGACATACCCCCAATACACCTTGGCAGTGCGTATGTGGATGCGATCCGGGCGAGGATGCCGGAGCTCCCGGACGCCCGGGCTGAGAGGTTCGTCAGGGAGTACGGTCTGCCCCGGTACGACGCGCAGGTCCTCACCGCTGAGAAGAGGCTAGCCGACTTCTTCGAGGAGGCTGCGCGGATCTCCGGGGAGCCGAAGACGGTGAGCAACTGGATAATGGGAGACCTCCTCGGCGTGCTCCACGACAAGGGACTGGGGATAGACGAGGCGAAGATAACCCCATCCTCGTTTGCGGGGATGCTGAAACTGATCAGGGACGGGACGATAAGCGGGAAGATCGGGAAGATCATACTCCCCGCGCTTGTGACCACCGGGAAGAGCGCGGAGGAGGTCGTCAGGGAGAACGACATGACCAAGATCGCGGACAGGGAGGCGATCGAGAAGGTTGTGGAGGAGGTCTTCGCGGAGAACCCCAAGGCGGTCTCGGACGCGCTCTCGGACGAGAAGGCTGCGCACTTCCTGGTCGGTCAGGTGATGCGAAAGACGAGGGGGAAAGGGGACCCTGAGATCGTCAACGCCGCAATAAGGGAGAGGTTGGAGAAGATCAGGGGAACCGGATAGAGGATTGGAAGACCATCGAGAGAACGGGTATGCTGCGTCTCAATCCACTCTGCAATTTTCTCCACACCCTTCAGCTTGAACTGCATTTAGTTCTCAACAGACGCACCAGAATGAAGAGCAATACCGCCAAGGCTGCGAAGGCGGCCGCCCAGACTGCCAGGTTGCCGATCAGGAGAATGCCCCTTTGGTCGATGGTATCGCCGAAGCCTGTAAGCGAAACAGAGGTGGTCAAGACGGCGTATGGCATCGGTGTCTCGATTGCCGCTTCATAGCGCCCGGCTACAGTCTCCTCTGCTGGGAACCCATTGACGTTGACTGTGGCGCAATGCACCGGAGTTCCATCAAAGCCGTAATTCAATTCGATCGTGACGAGGCAAGCTCCGATGGTGCCGGTCTCAAAGTTACTTTTGATTTTAATTTCATCAAAAGTTAGGGCCAGAGCTGATGCGGGCTGGCTGAAGGCCGTTAAGTTGTAAGGGTCGTCAGCAACGCCGACGATGGAGTACCAGTAAGTGCCCATCGAATCCTTGCACAGGCTGTCGTTGAACAAGGGCTTGCCGTACCATGGGCTTGAATCGCATTCGTAATGCCCTGAAATGTAGAGGCTGGCACACCTGCCGACGCCCACCCTTGCCCCGTTCGAACGAACAGAATCAATGACAATGCGATCAAATAGGATGGATGGCATGGAGGCGTTGCTGTTGACCGTTGAAATGGGGTTATCGGCATCGATCACCTTTGAGACTGAATAAACGTACTCTCCTGCAGTCGTTTCGATGACCGGGGCTTCCCACCTCTTGAGGGCTTCGTTCCATCGTGCGGCCGAGCCGTTCACGAAGACTGTTCTGTTGCTCGGGTTGAAGATAGAGAGGTCATACTGGTAAAGCACCCTGAACCAGACGAATTGCTGGGAAGAGACATCCGCCCTGGATCTGCTCGATCCGCTTTCATTGACGAGAAATGCGTCAGCAATGAGGGATCGGGTTTCAGACCAGCTTCCGACGTTCCCTGCGAGATCTTGGGACCTGACACGCCAGTACCAGATTCCGGGGGAGAGGGGCTCACTGTGGCATGTTTCGGATGTCTCGACTCGGACAATTCCCGAGCCGAAATCAGGATGGGGTGAGATCTCCAGAGTGTACCCGAGTATTCCGCTCCCCATGTCTTTAGCAGGTAGCCATGAGAAGTTTGCGGAGGCATCGGACCGGATGCCGTCTTTAGGCGATATGATCTCGGGTGTCCCGGGAGGGGCATTGTCCATATTTATTGTGCCATTGATGTAGGCCCTCTGGCTAAGAGTGTGCCCATCAAATGCGACCGCGTACACAAGTACATCAGGGATTGTCAAAGGCGTCGTGTCCCATGAGTAGGTCCAGACACCACTTTTCGGACCGGAGTCGTTCTTTCCAATGAAGTAGACATTGTCGTTCGTGGAATAGAAGAACCTGACCTCAGCCACTCCGTCGTCAAGATCCGAGGCATTCGCAGCCAATTCCACTACACCGCCGCAGGATCCGCCTGCCAAGGGCAGAAGCATGCTAACCGCAGGAGGTCGATTTCTCACGGTAATCGTTTCGGTCCGGGACGATGACTTGCCCGCACCGTCAACAACCGTAAGCGTCACAGGGAACTCGCCGTGAGAAGAGTAGGAGTGAGACGGGTTCTGTGAAGTCGAGTAATAGCCGTCTCCGAAAGACCAGAACCACGCCGCGATGCCCCCGCTGCCGGAGTATGACAGATCGGTGAAACCAACTTCCTCGAATGTGAGGGGAGATTTTGGCGCCCAGCTGAAATACTCCAGGGTCTTTTCGCTGATCGTCACTATTGCAGGCGTAGATGCAGGAACCCTCTTCGAACTGTAAGCCTGTGAAGGGGGTGAGGAATAGTTGCCATAGATTTCAACAGCGAAAGAGGTGATGAAACTCGGAACTGCCCCGTTGCCTATCTCGAGGTAGAATTCATTGATCCCATTGTCGAGGTGCGACTTGAACTCGCTCATGTCCACGCACATGAAGGACGGGATCTTGGAAGAGGATCCCAGATTCCAGCAGTCCGAGAGGACTTTCATGGCGGCAGGCGACTCAGGATCGCCGATCCCCGCAACAACTTTAACGCCGTCCATGGAGCCGGCGGGATCGAGCCGCCAGGTAAACAGGACGGATGGTTCGTAAGAGGGACCAGAGCTTTTCGGGAGGTAGTAGTTGGCTATTGGCGAGAGAGAGGCCAGCTTTTTCATCGCCTCGTATGTTATCCAATAAAAGCCGCCGTCCTTGAAAGAGGTGCCCCTCGAGTTGGCGACCCGGAAGGCGCCCACATCGCCGCCGTCCTCCAACGAGTCGTCGTAACCGACTATAACGTTCGCATGGTTAGGTCGTCCTCCGTCATACTCGCCGTAGGATAGGACGTAATCTGGCGAAGCGTACCAGGTGCATATAGAGTCTATGTTGAAAGTCACCAGGTATCCGTCGTTCAGCAATGCCTTTATCACCTCGATGTTGTCGGGGCGCACAGTGCCGAAGCCGCCAGCCCTGTAGAGCGGGGCCTCGCGCCACGCCGCCTCCCCGCCCCAGCTCAAGTAGTCGTATTGATTGTATGGCATTGTAGCCATGCTTGCAGAACCGATCTCAGACACTATGCGCATATTCTTGTCGCATGTCGACCCGTAGTCGGATCCTCCATTCGCTTTGTTGTAGGTCCATGCAGGGCTCATCACGTGCGCAGGGTTAGTCTTGACGTCGGTCCAGCCATGGATCTTCGCTTGGAGGTAGGTGTTTGCATAATAAACGCTTGCCCAGGCAGCGCAGGATCCCTGAATCCCCTGGTCGCCCATCTGCGGGAAATAGGCGTCGAGGTCCAGCCTCCTCGAGGGGGGCATCCCAAACGCCGGGATTGCATAGTCGATTACCACCGAGCCGACAAGGGATTCGTAGCCTTCCTCGTATTGAGGAGGAAGACCGGAAACATAGCCTTCGAAGGCTGCACTGTAATCATCACTCTCCCCAGGTCCCAAGGATATTTTTAGGGATTCGACCTCCCGGGCAGTCATGCTGTGATAGCAGTAGATTGTCCCGCTCTCCGAAACTAAAATCGAAGCTTTTCCGAGAT
Source organism: Candidatus Methanosuratincola sp. (assembly GCA_029907755.1). GTDB lineage: Archaea > Thermoproteota > Methanomethylicia > Methanomethylicales > Methanomethylicaceae > Methanosuratincola. The sequence continues at coordinate 2,774 of JARYLH010000002.1, read as the reverse complement.
CAGCGGAATCGCCATTGCAGCAGACAGGCTCCGTTTGTGCGGCAGCGGCTGGAAAAATGGGGGGCGAGAACTAGCAAAAATAAAACGGCGGCTAAAGATCTTAGGGGGATCCCCAACTCGCTCACGCCTGAACCCTAAATCCCAAAGAGCCTAACTTCAAGCCTCGGCGACCCCTTCCTTTCCCACCGCAAGCCCCTTTTCGAAAGCCATCATGTTCTCCTCGAGGCCCCTAGGAATGTATTCCCTAATTGAAGCGCGCAGGTACTCCGCTTCGAAAGGCAGCAAACCGGTTCCGGCGAGCACGCCCAACATCACCACGTTTGCAGCCATAGGCATGCCCACGCTGGAGGCTACCGCGGTGGCATCAAGCGGTATAACCCTCCCCGCCACCATCTGAGCTGTTCTCATCACATCCTCTAGTGCCGGGTAAGATGCCTTGCCCGTGCTAACCTCCACGGGGTATACGGGGCGGGTGCTCATCACGACGGTGCCGCCAGGTTTCAGGAAAGAGGAGATGGCCCTGAGCGCCTCCATCGGCTCCAATCCCAAAACCACGTCTGCAGAGTGCGCGCTGACCATTGCCCCATGGACGTCGCCGATCCTGACGTGGCTGAGCACAGGGCCCCCGCGCTGCGCTATGCCGAATACATCTGAAACCCTGACCCTGAGGCCAGCCTTGACTGCCGCAGCTCCGAGCATCTGGGCAGCCCTTACATTGCCCTGCCCCCCAACGCCAGAAATCACGATTTCAAGAACGTTCTTGAGCGGCACCTCATGCACCTCCCTCTTTCCTCGATGACACTTCCTTTGATCCAGCATCCGACACCTGTTCCCTCTCCTGCTCGACTTCAAAAGCCCCCTGCGGGCAGACTGCCGCGCAGACGGCGCAGCCGGTGCAGTCGAGCCTCACTACAAACGCTCTCTTCCTTTCCCTGTCGAATCCGATGGCAGGGCAACCGAAGGCTGCGACGCATGTCCTGCACCCTATGCACTTCTCCTGGTTCACCCTGTACTTGGCTATGCGAACCCCCTGCCTCCTTGCCTTCCTCAGGTACTCCTGCGTGCACAGGCGGCGGAAAATGACCACGGCGGGTCCGTTGAATCGGATGGCGTCCTCCATTGCCTTGACGCTCGCCTGGAAGTCGTACGGGTCGACGATGCGGACGAACTCAATCCCGCAGGCTTGCGAGAGGTCCTCGATCTTGACCCTCTTCGTCGGCTTCATCGTCGCGGTCTCGCCGCACCCCGGGTGGGGCTGGTACCCGGTCATTGCCGTCACCTCGTTGTCGAGCACCATCACCTTTATGTTCGCCTGGTTGAAGGTGGCGTTGATGAGCGCAGGGATCCCCGCGTGGTAGAAGGTCGAGTCCCCTATCGTCGCTATAACAGGATCTGTGACCCCCGACTTCGCCACCCCGTTCGCAATGCCGATGCTCCCGCCCATGCAGAAGACGTCCTGCATGAACCGGAGGGGCGGGTACATCCCCAAGGTATAGCAGCCGATGTCCCCTATCGCTATGTACCGGGCGTTTGCGGCTGTCCTTGTAGCTTTCTTGGCCGCGTAGTAAGCTGCCCTGTGCGGGCACCCCGCGCACATCGTCAGCGTGCGGGGCGTGACCATCCCCGAGGCGACCTCCATAATCTTCAGCTTCTCGCCAGGGATCGCCCGCTTCTCCAAGCCGAGCACCTCGGCGACAGCGTCATCTACCAAGGAGAAATTCAGCTCGCCCTCCCTCGGGAGGTGCGAGGTGAGCTTCCCAAGGATTTTGGAGCGGAGAAAGCCGGAGAGCCCTGCAAGGTGCCTCTCGATGAACGGCTCGCCTTCCTCAACGATAAGTATCCTCTCGTATTTCGAGGCGAAATCCAAGACAGTCTTGCCCGGGAACGGGTTGGAGAGCCCCAGCTTCAGGAGCCCCACCTTGCCCCTGATCCCCCTGGCGTTGAGGCAGTCCAGGACGTATCCGACAGGCGCCGAGGATGCGATTATGCCCAAGCCACCCAACGGAGTACCGTCAGGATCCTCAGATACGAAGAGGCCCAGCCTGGAGGCGACCTCTTGTGCCCTCCCCAGCTTCTCGTGCTGTATGCGGTGCATCTTCGGGATCACCTTGGGCCCAACAATGCCCTCGCCCAAGACGAAGTCCGTGTAGTAGTCGTCAGAGAACTTCGGCGGCTTCTTCTCCCGGAGGATCGGACCGAATGTGCAGTCCCCCCTGGAGTGGCATATCCTCGTGACCAGCCTCAGCATCACCGGCAGGCGCAGCTCCTCCGAGATCGCCAGGGCGTGCCCGACGAAGTCCTTTGCCTCCTGGAAGTCGGAGGGCTCGAGCGCAGGTATCTCGGCCAGCTGTGCCATGTAGCGGTTGTCCTGCTCGTTCGCAGAGCTGTGACCAGAGGGGTCGTCGGCGGAAACGAGCGCTATTCCGGCGTCGAAGCCGTGGTAGACCGAATGCATGAGCGGGTCCATGATCCAGTTTGCGCCGATGTGCTTCATGGAAGCAAGGCTCCGCTTCCCGCAGAGGGCGGCGCCCAGCGCCACCTCGAAAGCCACCATCTCGTTGGTGGACCACTGGACATGCATCCCCACGTCGTCAGCCACGAGCGCGAGCGCCTCAACGATCTCCGAGGATGGGGTGCCCGGGTATGCGGCGGCGATCTCCACGTTGTATTCCACCGCACCCCTGGCGACAGCCTCGTTCCCGAGGAGGAGGTGCCTTGCGCCCGGATCCTCTTTAGCGATAAGATGCATCATATAAAACACCACTTGACCAATA
>JARYLH010000029.1 GCA_029907755.1 Candidatus Methanosuratincola sp. | reverse complement strand
CAGCGTGGACAGTCCGCAGTACATTGAAACCGTCGATTGACATGACCGCCCCGCGCAGATCCTCGGCAGGTACGACCTTCCTGAAGTGTGATTCCGCGGCATCCGTTGGGTAAACGCAGCGGTACAGGGCGAGGCGATCAGCCCGGCTCAGGCGATACCTGTCTGCCACGAACCTCACGGCTGAAGAACGCCTGTACCCCTTCGAGAGCAGATACCTCAGATCGGCGGCAGCCTCCCGCAAAGGGCCAGGCATTCCAGGCCACTACTCCACGTATATCGCAGGCCGCAGTGGTGCGGCTTGCCCCGCCTTGCCCTTCGGATCGTATATGGGCGAGTCAGCACTCTGGACCTCAACCTTGCACTTGAAGTACTCCGAAAGGAAACCGGCGCATTCGCCGATGAAGGCGTTCTCGTCAATCCCCGGGTTCCTAAGAATCTTTTTCCGATCATCCTTGGGGAGCGTTATGACGCAGGAGGAGATGGCATTGATGAATTTGGCAGCCTCGCCGCCCCTCTTCCTTACCTCAGCATCCTTCATCAGTTCTCTGATGAGGCTTTTTGGGTCAGCCCCTGAATCCAACGCGGAGAGGGCTTTGAGGTAGACGTCCCACTTCCACTTGGGCGAGGTATAGTAGCATATCCGGGCGGGGGAAATGCCGGTCACGCGGATGATCTCAGCAGTGTCGCAGACCAAGGATTTCAGCAGATCCTCGGCTATCTCGTCCTTCTCGAATACGAGCGACTGATCGGCAGATGGGTAGGAGGCTACTGAGACGAACCCCTCCCTTCCGAACCTCTCCCAGATCTCCTCGCATATGTGCGGGGCGAATGGCGCCATCAGCTTCACGATCGCCTCGAGGACGTACTTGATGATCGACCTGGTCTTCGGGTCGCTGCAGCGGTCAGCGCGGCGCCGCATGTACCACTGCAGATCCTGCTGGAGTATGTAGAAGGCGCAGTGTATCGCCTCCCTCATCCTGAGGCACTGCATCGAGGAGTCCACTTGGGACACAACGCGCTGGACCCTGCTGATGATCCATTTGTCGAGGTGGTCTGCGTTGGCAAGATCCGGCACGCCTGCATCGGCGTAGGAGCAGGAGAGGTCGTAAAACTCCAAGAGTTTGGATCTGATGCTCTTCGCCTGGGAGTCGCTGAAGTCTGCGTCCTGAAGGAGCTCTGAGGCTGAAAGTATCGAGGTCCTCAGCGTGTCGGCGCCGTAGATCTTTATCGCCTTGTGGAGCGGGATTATATTGCCAAGGGACTTTGACATCTTCTTCCCGTCCATCAGGACGCTGCCGTTGACCGCTATCTGCCTCGGCCAATGCTGCTCAGGGAAGATAGCGACATGGTTGAAGATGAAGAATGTCAGGTGGTTCGGGACTAGATCCCTGCCCGAGTGCCGGCTGTCCAAAGGATAGAAGTAATTGAACTCGGAGCGCATCTCCTCCAGTACGCCTCTCTCTATGGGTAGGGCGGACGGGTCCCCCTTCCCAAAGAAGACGTAGTCGAAGACTTCGTCGGTAAGGGCGGACGGTTCTACATTGCGCTCGTTGATTACCCTCGATATCGTGTAGAATGCCATATAGATCGTCGAGTCCGAGAGGCTTTCAATCACCCATTCCTTGTCCCAGGGCAGCCTCGTGCCGAGCCCGGCCCTCCTCGCGCAGGCTTTCTCCTTCAGCCACTCCACAACGTTCTCGAACTCCTGTCGGAGATCGTCAGGTACGAGGGACATCTTCTTCAGGTGCTTCCTCACCTTTTCTTTCCAGGACTCGTCAGCGTAGTTGATGAACCACTGATCCTCAACGAGGTTAACGGTGACCTCTGCGCCGCACCTGCATTGGATAGGCCCATTTATTATTTCGTAGAATGGAAAAGCCCTTTTGCTGGAGACCAGATCCTGCTTTATCCTTTCCTTTGCCTTGCTTACAGGCATGCCCGCGTAATCCCCGGTAGCCGGGAGCATCCTTGCTAGGTGGAACTCCTTCTGGTAGAGCTCCTTGGTGGCGATCTCGCCCTTCGGATCACGCTGGTCCTTGACGCCCAGCCTCTTCACGACATCTTCCGCCGGCACAGTTGAGTAGCCTTCTAGCCCAACGACAGGGATCGGCTCAAGCGCCGCAATCTCACGCTGGTCGAGACCATAGGACCGGATTGCGTCCGCATTTGACTTTAGGTCCCGGAGGGCAAGCAGGTCGTAGGGCGCATGCGCAGGGACCGACATCACCACCCCTGTGGCATTGTTGGGGTCCACGAACTCGGCTGGGAGAACGGGCACTTCGGAGCCCGTCACGGGGTTCGTGGCATGCCTGCCTACCAACTCCATCCCCGCGAGATCCCTTACGCGTTCGATCTTCGGCATCAGCCCTTTGAGCTTCTGGAGGGCCCTCTCGCTGACTATCATGTGCTCCCCGTCCACTTCGACCTCCACGTACTTGGCATCGGGGTTTATCCATATGTTGGTCACGCCGAAAACGGTTTCTGGGCGGAGCGTCGCGACCGGAAGGCTGAGGTTCCCCAGCCTGAATTTTATGGCAGTAAACTCAACTACCTCGGGCTCCAGATCCCCCTTCGTGTCATGCTGGCCCACCGCACTCATGCAGGAAGGGCACCACCCAACAGGGTGCGCTCCTTTTGTGATTAGACCGGCCGAGAGGAGCCTCCTGAACTGCCATTCTATGAACTTCGTGTATGCTGGGTCGATGGTGGTGAATTCCCGCCTCCAATCGATCGAGAATCCCATCGCCTGCATCCCGAGCTTAATGTCGCGGTGGAAGTACCTCGCAATGTTGAGCGGATCCTTGAACGAGTCTATTGAGCTCGCGTCCACCCCATAGAGGTGCATGAAGACGTCTATCAGCTCAGGGTCCTTCGCGGCTACCCTTTTGCTCATCGCGAGTATGGGGGTGCCCGTGTAGTGGAAAGCCATCGGCAACAGGGTGTTGTACCCCTTCATCCGCATGTACCTGGCGTGCGCGTCAGCCAAGGTGTAGGTCCTCGCGTGGCCTATGTGCTGGGGCGAGTTTGGGTAGGGGTATGCCACGGTCAGGTAGTATTTCGGCTTTTTTGGGTCAGGGTCAGCCTCGAATACCCTGGCCTCACTCCAGCGCCTCTGCCACTTATCCTCAATAATCTTAAAATCGAGGGACATGTAACCATCACCAGCTCATTTGAAGTAAGTCCTTCGGAAAGTACAGATCAACTAATTGCCTTAAGGATGCCCTTAAGCCTTACCGCAGCATGATCGAAGTCGCCCAGGGAAGACAGAGGGATCCTCCCCTGGCCCAAGTCCTGTTTCCCCCCTCCCTTGCCCGACATTGACTTTGCGAGCTCGGCTGCGAGCGCTCCTGCATCAACGCCCGATTTTATGGCAGAGGCTCCCGCCATAACGAGCAGCCCACCATCGATCGAGGACGCAAAAAATGCGACTGCACAAGGGTCTTTTGCTACCAGAGAGGATCCGATCGCAAGCAGGTCCTCGCTCCGGAGGTTCCCGAACAGGCGGCAGTATAACCTGAGGCTGCTGAACTCCTCGGCTGAAGGCAGGAGGAAGGGCAAGATCTCGGCTGCCAGGGCCTTCCTGAGGCGCTCGATCGTCTTCTTGGAGTCGGAGAGCGACGACATGAGCCCCTCAGCCGACTTCTCCAGCCTGTCGGCAGGGGTGTTCAGGATTGCGGATAAGCGGTCTATCCTGGACTCCAAGCCCTGCACGTAAGCGAGGGCAGCCGGTCCCGAGGCGAACTCGATCCGCTCCACACCGTCCTGGATCCGCTCCGCCCGTATTATCTTCAAGAAGCCTATCTCGCCGGTATTCGAGCAGTGCATCCCGCCGCATGCCTCGACATCCCAGCCCTCAACCTCCACGACCCTTATAGTTGGCCCGTAGACGACCCCGCCCTGGTAGAGGCGCATCCCGAACTTTTGCTCGGCCCTGTTCCTTTCCTCGAAGTATGCCCTGATTGGGCGGCACTCCTCGATCACGCGGTTTGCAACCGACTCTATCTCACGGAGCTGTTCGGCAGTTATCTTCTCGAAGTGCGAAATGTCCAGCCGGCTCCTCTCGACGTACTTCTGAGCTCCCTCCTGCCACACATGCTCACCAAGAACTTTCCTCGCAGCGCCGAGCAGTATGTGCGTCGAGGAGTGGTGCCTTTGCAGGCTCGCACGCCTCTCCCAGTCCACTTCGCACTCGACCTCGTCCCCAGGATACAAGACGCCGCCGTTCTCGACCAGGTGGACGACGACCCCCCTCGACTTCAGCGCCTCCTTGACCCGGACGCTCGACCCCCCTTTTGTAATTGTCCCAGCATCGCTCAGCTGCCCCCCGCCCTCAGGGTAGAATATCGTCTCATCAAGGACGACTCTGCCCGGATCGGCATATACGACCTTGCAGCGCAACCTTCTCAGCCCCGGCTGCTCGTAGTAGACGAGTCGGGTTTGGGGCAGAGCCGGAAGGCCCTCGAATGGGCGGCCATCGTCACCGCTCCCTTCGCCCTTTGGAGGCTTTGCCTTTGAGCCGCCTGCGTGTCTCTCCGCGACTATGGTGTCGAAGGTGTCCGGGATCTCCACGGATACGCCCTGCGCCTCGCAGATCTCCTTCACGACCTCTGGAGGCAGGCCGTTCGAGTCGTAGAGCTCTATCAGCTTCTCATCAGGCAGCTTCCTGGTCTCTCGGATCTCCTTGAGGCTGAGCAGCCTCCCGACGAGCGCCTTCCCCTGCTCGATGGTCTTGGCGTAGCGCTCAAGCTCGAGGTCGCAGACCTTCCTGATGTAGTCCGCGCGGTCGGAGAGCTCTGGGAACTGACCCCTCCAGTGATCCACCTGCATTAGCAGGAGGTCGGACAGGCTGGACCTGATCCCGAGTGACTGCATGATCCTGTGCGTGCGCCTAATCAGCAGCCTTGCCAAGTACCCAGCCTTTACGTTGGAGGGGACGATGCCATCGCCCAGCATGAACGCAAGGGTCTTCGTGTGGTCGAGGAGCGCCATGGCTTTCTCGAGCGGGGAGAGCAGCCTCTCCAATGAGTCCGGATCTGTGCCGATCTTCTCTGCGACCTTCGCACGAGTGGCGCGCAACGATCCGGTATCAACAATGTTCATCAAGCCAGCGTGCCTTGTGCTCTCGGCGAGTATCTCGCCTTCGGGCATCTCCAAACCGGCTATCGAAAGAAGATCCTCGAAGATCCTCCCGTAGACTGCCTGGAAAGCAGTTGGGGTCCCTTGGGAGATCCAGGTGAAGCGCTCAAGGCCGTAGCCAGTATCGACTATCCTGATCGGCAGCTCCCGGTATTCGCCGCCCACTTTCCTGTACTGCATGAATACAAGGGTCGAGAGCTCAATCCCCCTCACGATCCCCTCGAGGTCAGGCCCAGCGTCGCCGCCCCCTTCCCACCAGTGTTCGATGTAGGATATCTCTTCCCCCTTGATCCCAAGCTCTTTAGTGAGAAACTCGTGGTGGTATTTGACGGTCTCTTCTTTCCAGTAAACTTCATTCTGAGCGCTCGAAAATGCATGGTGCGCCATCATCTCGAAAATGCTCATATGGCGGCCTCCGGTCTTCCCGACGTTGTCCAAGTCGTTCAACCTTATGCACGGCTGTGAGATGGTAAGCGGGTTGAAAGGGGGCGGAACCTCTCCGCTCGTCACGTGGGGCTGGAAGCAGGCGATCGAGGCGATTGTCAGGAATATGTCCTCCCTCCACCTGGCGACCACCGGATAGCGCCTCACCCTCGCGTGCCCATTCCTCTCGAAGAAGGAGAGGAAAGCCTCGCGCATCTCCCCGATGCTGTACGCCTTTTTGGTTGGCGGTTCACCTATGAAGGAATAGGGCGTGCAGGGGGAATCCCCACAGATCTCCCTGTCTGGATCAAGGGTCCAGAAATTGCGCCCGCATGACCTGCACGTCTTCCTCTGGAAACCGTTCTCGGTGAAGAATCCCAGCCTGTAAGCCTCAGGTCCAGCGATCATCTGTGATTACCTTCGCATCAACGGACTGATCCATAGTCGGACAAGATAAATAAATCTGTTTTTGGAAGCCGAAAGCCTGAACCAGTAACCGCCCGTAAAAGTAAAAGCGATAAAACGAAAATGGGAAAATGGGGATGAAGGTGGGCCAGCCTTCTGGCCCAAGGGCTAGGCTCCGGTTTATCCGAAGAGTGAGCCCAATCCTTCTGCGGTTTCTTCCTCGGAAGCTTCTTCCTTCTTCTCTTCCTTCTTCTCTTCCTTCTTTGCTTCTGCCGGGGCCTGAGCCGGCGCGGCTGCTGCTGGGGCTGCAGCAACAGGTACTGCTGCTGCTTTTATTGCCTCATCGATGTTGATCTCGCTGAGGGCTGCCACCAACGCCTTGACTCTGACCTCGTCTACTGCGACTCCTGCAGCAGAAAGCACGCTCTTTACGTTTTCTTCGCTTATTGGCTGCTTCGCGTTGTGAAGAAGCATCCCGGCATAAATATATTCGATCTTAATCACCCCCAAACAAGCGTAGAGTTATACGAAAACTTTGATACTTAAATCCTTCGCCTGAAAAAGTGGCGGGGTTTGTAGGTTTCAGCGCACCGGAGATAATTTGCTGCAAAGCATTTGCACCTCATAGGTTCAATTCAGGGTGTTTCTTTGAGACCTCGGCTGCGAGTGCCTTTCCACGAGAGGCGGCAACTGCGATCAGCTCGTTCATTATCTCAGGTATTGGAACGCCAGCCTCGATTGCGACGCTCTTGGCCTCGTTGTATGCCTTAGCGACTATGAGGCTGATTGTGTCAGCGGTCGGGTACGCTGCATTGACCGACAGGTTGAACGCAGATCTCACCGCATCCGTGATCATGGATCTGTACTCGTCGAGGTTCACTGCAAGCGCCTCGCCAGGTATCACGATCCCGTCGTATGCCATGCGCAGCCTCAGACCGACCAGTATTGGCTTCAGACCGAGTTTGCTGAGGAGGTCTGCTACATCCGCTGAGATGACCTTGCCCTTCTCCACGACTGTCGTGTCCTTGGCCACCCAGACTGTGCCGTCCTGGATCTTGGTCGGGATCTTTGCGGCACCGAACTTGCTCAGTATCGGGCCTGGCTGCATCCCGGTGTTTCCAGCGGTGACTACGATGTCGTACGGAGCGATTTCGCCTGGTGATGCGGCTGACTCGACTTTGTTCTTCTCGAACATGAAGTACATTTGGAACGGGTTCTTCTTGGAGAAGACGAAAGCGTTCGGACCTGATAGGTACTTCTCGACAGCCTCAAGGTCCCTGAATCCCATCTCCTTCAGGGCCCTTGCAACCAGAGTGTTCTTCGATACATGGATCTCAAGGTCGTCCTTGAACTTCTTCTTTAGCAGCTGGAGCTGGTTAGCTTTCATACCCTTCAAGTCAGCTATCGCGAATACGGGGTACTTCTCGAAGAGCTGCCTTATCCGCTGAACCCTCTCCTGTTTTTGAACGGTTGTGGTTTTCACTGACATCGCCCTCACCTCATTTTGGCTGGAGCGCCCATTGTTGTCTTGACTGCAAGCTTACAAAGGTGCTGATCGAGCTTTATCTTGCGGTCGACTGTGTTCAAGACGCTCATTATGTTTTCGACTAGGGCAGTAGACGGCATGTCTTCTGAGCCCACCCTGCACCTGACCGCGGGCTGGTCCCTGATCCTGATTCGGATCGAGTTGCGGTACTTCTTGATGAGCGCCTCAACATTCGCGGCAGGCGGCAGGGGCTCGGGCATCTTCCCCCTGGGACCGAGCACGGTACCAAAGGTCTTGCCTACGACAGCCATCAGATCGGTCCTCGCCATGAAGTAATCGTAGGCGTCGGCGAGCTTCTTTATCGCTTTCTTGTTTGCTGCGTACTGGTCTATCTCCTGCTTGGTGATCACCAGATCAGCACCGGCCGACCTGGCTTTGGTCACCAAGTCACCGTCAGCGATGACACAGATCTTGTTTTCCTTGCCCGGTCCGTGCGGCAGCGCGATTAGCTCATTGATCCTGTTCTCGGGCGACTTCACGTCGAGGTCCTTGAAGCTCAGGAAGAGCTCCACGGCTTGGACGAAATTCCGCTTTTTGGAGTTCTTCTTCGCTTCCTCGACTAGTTTTACCAACTGATTCTGATCAAGTTCCATTGGACACTCCCTCCGCGGCATTTATCAGGTCGTCATAGACTCCCTCGGAGATCTCTTTCTGGACCTCCCTTGGATCTTTACCAGCTACGGTTACGCCGATCGAGACGCATGTTCCAAGGACTTCCTTGAGGCATGATTTCAGCGACCTTGCCACCGAGAGGGGGTACCTCGTCTTGGCTATCTTAAGAGCCTGCTCAATACTGAGGTCTCCCACCTTTTCAGTCTTTGAGTTGCTGGAGCACTTCTCCAGGTGCAACTCCTTGACTATCAAGGCAGTGGTGGTAGGGACACCGACCTCGACCTCGAACTCCTTGGTTTCCGGGTCGGCGATAACCTTCACTGGAACTTTCATTCCCTCGAACTCCTTGGTCAGCTCGTTTATCTTGTTGACGACGGACATTATGTTTAGGCCTGTAGGCCCTAGTGTTGGGCCTATAGGCGGCCCTCCCGTCGCCTTTCCTCCATCAACCAAGAAGTTGAAGGTTTTTTTGGTCGTCAAATCTATTCTTCCTCCAGTTCCTCGAAGGCTTTAAAGATGTCAGTCTTCTCCTCGCCCTTTGCGGCCTCGGCTTTCTCCTGAACCTTTGGCGGCTCACCGCGCGCGACTAGCTTAACCTGCTCAGCATGCACAGTGATTGGCAGCGTATAGGGTGCCTCGAGCAATTCCAGAGTCACTTCGCTCTTAGTCTTGTCGACGCGGGTTACCTTTGCCTGCATCCCCTTGAACGGACCGCCGATGATCTCGACCTTGTCGTTCACGTCGACCATCTCAGCAGCCGGCTTAGGCATTATGAAACGCAGCAGATCATCGAACTCGACCTTTCCGGGGATGCACCCCTTTATGTGCTTCACGTCCTCGATCGCAAGGTTGACAATGTTGGGCCCGCTCGCCTCGATGAAGACGTAGCCCCGCACATCCTGGGGGGATACGACTGCTTTTACCGGGATGTTCTTTGACTTTGCGCGGCGTTCGATCAGGAGGGCAACGTTCTCCTCCTGACCTGCGGTTGTCCTTATGGCAAAGATTCTAGTCGACACCGGCTGCCTCTCAGACAAGCGAAGTTACCCCCTGATCCCGAGGAGGAGCGAAGCAATGAGCTGAATGATGAAGCCAAAGATCCCGACAGCAATCATCCCCAAGAAGCAGATCTTCAAGGATAGCTTAAGCTCGTCCATGTCCGGCTTCCTCGAGAGCTTCAGGACCTTGCCAATCGACCGCAAAGACTCAGATAGACCCATCTCTACTCACCCAATTATTTATGTGAGCAAAGGGCTATCAACTCAAGGCTCAATTTAAAGCTTTCCAAATTCAAAATTCAGATCTTGACCAGCTCCGCGCCCAGAGATGGAATGACGGACCTAAGGCAATCCTTTGCCTTCGAGGGCGTGCCCTTCCAGTCAACCAACACATATCGGCAGTTTCCCAGAGTCCTCTCCTTGCATGCCTTGAATATGCCAGGGTAAAAGTCCTCAGATAGCACGTACTTGGGCACGATGTGCCCGATATCAAAGACACCATCAAGGATCAGCTTGGTGAATTTCTCGGAGTAGTGACCTCCCCCGACCCCAAGCGCTACTCTGTTGTCCCTCCGTTCCTGGCCCAGCGAACGGTGTACCGCTGAGGCAACTATCTCCCCAAGGAGGGGGTTCCCCCAGGAAGCCTCGTCGCTACCGATCTCCACGAATGTGACCGGATAATCGAGATCCGTAGGACCGTGGTGTGTAGCCTCAATGGTTACCTGAAGTCCTACCCCACGGCTATCGCACTCCTGGCGCATGGACCTGATCAGGGCAGACTGGAGCCAGGGATTGGATATGCAGACGGCGCTTGGCCGCCCCCCGTATTCGGCAGCGGGGCCAGGGTTGCCAGGCGTGTGTGCAGTGAGGCAGGGTTTCCCTGAAGAGCTCTTGTGCCTGGAGAGGCACAGGGCCCACTCGACTCCTTTAGGGCTGAGGTCGAGGTCTATGAGGCTGGAACCGATCTCCAAGAGGAAGAGGTCACCGTGCGCCCCAGCAGGCATCCCCCCGACTTCAGAAGGCGCGAACGGCAGGATCGCCTGCAGGTGCTTCGCTATGTTTATACCGGCCGGGTCAGAGGCGGAGTAGACAAGTAGCTTCAAGCCCGACACCAGCGTGTTCATAGGACGAAGGACATGATGCTCTTCTGGACGTGGAGCCGGTTTTCGGCCTGTTCCCAAACCACAGATCTGGGGCCGTCGATGACCTCATTTGTTATCTCTTCGCCCCTGTGGGCTGGCAGGCAATGCATCACGATCGATTCAGGTGCAGAAATGGCGAGAAGCTCTTTGTTCACTTGGTAAGGGTGGAGTTCGCGCAACCTATCCTCGGCCTCTGACTCTGTTCCCATAGATACCCAAACATCAGTGTATATGACATCGGCATCCCTGACCGCCTCGACGGGATCCTCGGTGATCTGGAGGGCAGCGCCTCCTTTTGCGAGCTTCCGGAGCTCTGAAATCAACTCCTCCCTTGGGGAGTATCTCTTGGGCGATGCGATCACCATGCTCCCGCCCAATTGGAGCACGGCCTCGGCCAGCGACTGCGAAACATTGCAACCCCCGTCCCCTACGAAGGCAATTTTCAGCCCGTCTAGCCTCCCCTTCTTCTCGATTATCGTGAAGCAGTCGCTGAGCGCCTGGCACGGGTGGAACTCGTCGCTTAGGGCATTTATGACGGGGACCGGAGAGGAGGCTGCAAGGGACTCCAGATCGGCGTGCCTATAGACACGTGCAACGATCCCGTCAACATAGCAGCCGAATATCTTCCCGGTATCATTAATGGTCTCACCCCTACCGAGCTGGAGATCGCCCCAGTTCAGGTAGATGGGGTGCCCCCCCAACTGGTTTATGCCCACGTCGAATGAGAGGCGTGTCCTTGTCGATGGCTTCTGGAAGAGCATTGCGATGCTCTTTCCTGCGAGGTATTGGTGTGATGGCTGACTCTTCTTGTGGGCAAGCTTCATCTGTGAAGCTCTTTTGAGAATGAGCTCGAGCTCCTCGGTGGAGAAGTCACCTGTTCTGAGAAAGTCGCGGCCCCTGAGATCCATGGAAATTACGCACCAGGAAGGTTCTTTAATTGTTTTGTCTAGCCTAAAAATCTTTTTCGACTGACAAACACTCTTGCGGACTAATTCTGGGCCTTTTGTTGCTTTGCCAAGATGTTGTCGATTACCCAGTCCGGGTCGAAGGGTACAATGTCGTCATAGCCCTGACCTACACCTATGAAGAATATGGGCTTCCTCAGAGCGCTCGAGATCGAGATCGCGGAACCGCCCTTCGCGTCTGCGTCGACCTTTGTAAGGATCACGCCGTCGATCTTGACGTACCTGTTGAACTCGGATGCCTGCTGCAGGGCATCGTTACCGGCAAGGGAGTCACCCACGAAAACGGTCAGGTCCGGAGAGGCGACCCGGTGTATCTTCATGAGCTCGTCCATCAGGTCCTTGTCCGTCTGCATCCTCCCAGCGGTATCGATCAGGACGACATCGATGCCGTTGTTCTTGGCGTGGAGGACAGCGTCGTATGCCACGGCCGCTGGATCTGCGCCATACTTGTGCTTTATGACCTTAAGGCCAAGCCGCCCAGCGTGGGTCTCGATCTGCTCCTCAGACCCGGCTCTGTAAGTGTCGCTGCACGCAAAAACCACGCTCATCCCTTTGGCTTTGAGCTGCTTGGCAACCTTGGCAATCGTCGTTGTCTTACCAGTTCCGTTTACCCCCACGAACATTATCACAAAGGGCCTCTTGTTGCCGATGAGGCTGAAGAGGTCGTAATACGCAAGGGTCTCTTTCAGTATCGCCCTGAGTTCTGACTCGACTATGGGGCGGAGATCCTCGAAGAGCCCAACTTTTGAGCCCACCAACCTCTCCCTGATCCTGTTTGAGATCTCCTCGGCCACAGGGAGCGCCACGTCGCACTCGACCAGAGACATCTGGAAGTCCCACAGCAGCGACTCCAAATCAGCCTCGGATATTTTCTTTGAAGAGATCTGATCGACTAGGTTACCTATGGCCTTTTTCAGCCTGTCGAACAAGTCTCACGCCTGCCCGGTGGCCTCAAGCTTTGCGTATATGCTGTCTACTTGCTCTTGCACTTGGACAAGCCTCTGCGAGACCTTCCCGTATTGGTCCTGCAGCTTGACTGACTGCTCCTGCGCCTGCTTTATACGGGATTCCATTTCGGCGATGGCCTCAGAGATTTCCCGCTCGACGGAGTAGCCCGCACCTACGCCGACAATCACGCTCTGGACCGAATTGAGCTGGACGCGGATGTGGTTTCCCGCTCCCACATGAACTAGAACTTCGCCATTACCACCCCTGGCCTTTATCTCCTCCAGCGAGGACTTTGAGAGGACGAGCTCGGCGAGGATATTGGTCGTGAGCTCGATCTGCTGGCGTATCGCATCGGCGTATGCCTTCAGGTTCGAGAACTCCAGGAGCAGCTCGTCCAAGACTTCCTTTTGTGATGGCGGAGGGGAGGAGGTCATTCTGCCTTCACCGGCTCCTCTCGTACCGACTCTATTTTTATCTGGAAACGCCTTAGTTTGTGATTGCCGCCCAACGTGCTGAGTGTCTTCTCCCTCGCGCGTGCTTCATTAGGAGCCGAAACGGACTTCTCAAAACCAACCCATCCGAAGAGCTGCTTCATCTTTCCCTTAACCACATAGTTCTTTTCCATGCATCATCACCCTGTAAGTCCCAAGGAGGATTCGATCCTTGCCATCTCAGGCCCGGTCGTTTCCTGACCCACAACTGCACCGTACGAATTGGCGGTTATGCCCACCCTCAAGTACGGGGAACCGCAGTTAACGGTAGAAACGTCCACTGGTATATTAAATATTTTGCTCAGGCTATTGAGCTCTGCCTCGCTCGTGAGCGGGTGGGAGACTATCCCCTTCTTGTTGGACACCGCGCAGACGCCGGGCATGTTTATCCCGGCTATACTGCCTTCGTATACCTCGACTCGAAGGTGCGACCTTATGAGATCCACCAATCTCTTGTCCGCACCGCGCCCGACCATAGCTGCCCTCTCGCCCAAGAGGACCATATTTCCGAGGGCGTTTACTTTACCCTCATAAACCGCGACGGGTACAGACGTCATCTGCTCTATCTGCTGGATTTCGGTGTCTGTAGCAGTGCCTGGGAGGATTATCCCTCTGGAATTCCCTATCGTAAATATGCCCAGAAGTACGCTTCCGGAAACGGTCGTTCGGTATGCCGGGACACCCAAGGTCTCAGAAAACTCTTTTAGTGTCCCATCAGGTATGTCCGGCGGGACCAATAGGAATGAGTCCGTCGAGAAAGTGAAGGCTCCTATGTTAGGGTTCCCATAAAGGGAGAGCCGGGAGATCGACAAGGGGGCTAGGCCTCCGCCTTGAGCACCCTAACAACTCCACTCTCGAGCTTCTGTACCCGCAGAGAG
>JARYLH010000028.1 GCA_029907755.1 Candidatus Methanosuratincola sp. | reverse complement strand
AGGACCAAGAAAGATGGAGGAGTTACTGGCAGGGCGATGGGAGGATATTCCACTTCATAGGCAAGGACATCATCTACCACCACGCGATATTCTGGCCTGCCATGCTCATGGGGACCGGCGAGTTCAACATCCCGGAGGCGATTGTAGCCGGCGAGTACCTGACACTCGAGGGAAAGAAGATGTCGAAGAGCCGGGGTTGGTACATTAGCATTGAAAACTACCTGAAGGCATTCGACGCCGACCCGATGCGCTACTACCTTATCTCCGTCGCCACACTCGACAGGGACGCGGACTTCTCCATTGACGATTTCGTGAAACGCTATAACGACGAGCTTGCGGACGTCCTCGGCAATTTCGTGCACAGGACTCTGACCTTTATCGAGCGTTTCTTCGGCTCAGCAGTGCCTGAGGCGAGTCCCGATGAGAACGATGAGAAGATGTTGGGGCTGATCAGAAAAACGGTTGCAGAGACCGCCTCTCTTCTTGAGGAAAAGCGGTTCCGGGACGCCCTCCTATCAGTAATGAGTCTCGCAAGGGAGGGTAACAAGTACCTGAACGACTCCGCCCCATGGTCAACAATCAAGTCCTCCCCAGCCCGGGCTGCCGCGACACTCTACACCTCGGCGCAGGTCGTGAAGGCAATCGGAAGTATGATCTTCCCGTTCTTGCCGTCCACATCCAAGAGGGTTTGGGAGATGCTTGGTCTCACATCGGAGTTAGAGCGCCTCCCATGGGGCGAAGCCGCCTCGCCCTTGCCTCACGGTCATAAGATAGGGAAACCTTCGCCTCTCTTCAAGAAGATTGCGCCGCAGGACGTCCAGAAGATAAGGGAAACCCTCCTCCCGCGCAAAGACGTCGGCGAAAGGATCCCCATAGACGAGTTCAAGAAGTCCAAGATAGGCATCGGCGAGATCATAGCCGCTGAGAGGATCAAGGGATCCAGGGACCTGCTGCACTTGGAGATAGATCTTGGGGAGTTCGGGATCAGATCCTGTGTAGCAGGAATAGCCAAGTACTACGCGCCAGACGAGCTCCTGCACAAGAGGGTAGCGGTGCTGATGAATGTGCAGCCAGCAACGCTCTTCGGCTTCAAATCAGAGGTTATGATTCTCGCCGCGGATGGGGGGGAGAATGTGGCTCTATTGAGCCCCGATAGAGTCGTCCCCTCGGGCTCGCAAGTAAGGTGACAGGGATGCGCATTGCTGCTGAAGATTGATCTCCATGTACACACCGACCGATCCCCTGACGGCTGCTCCACAATAGGGGAAATTGCGGAGGCTGCAAAAAGGAAGGGGTTGCAAGGCTTGGCGATAACTGACCACGACCTGATCCTGAGCGAGTCAGACGCCCTGCGGCTCTCGGGCGAGCTCGGTCTCATTGTGATACCTGGGGTTGAGCTGAGTACCCCTGCGGGTCACCTGATAGTCCTGAACCCCAAGCGGGAGTTTGTGGGCCTTTCACTGAGAGCCGTGGCAGAATCCACCCGCCAGGACGGATCCACACTGATTATCCCCCATCCGATGGATCCTCTGAGCCATGGGATCGGTTTTTCTGAGGCGACCTCCCTGATTCCGTATTGCCCGCTTATTGAGGCTCTCAACGCCTCCACTTTGGACAGGTACAATTCCAGAGCCAAAGATTTTGCCTTGAAGAACTCGCTGCCGATGGTAGCCGGAAGCGACGCTCACCTGGCTGACGCCGTTGGTGACGCTTTTACAATTGTGGACTCGCCTTCTTGCGATTTGGTGTCGGTCGTCTCCTCGATCTCCGTTGGGAAGACCGCCCCTTCAGGGAAGCGCACGTCCGCCGCGACTGCCGCGAAGACGGTCTGCACCAGGCTTATCAGGCGTATCCGCCGTTGAGTGCAGGGGAATGCTTGTTGCGTGTATTCATAAAGACATTCGGATGTGAGCTCAACAGGGCTGATTCTGAGGTAATCGCTGCACAGCTCCAGGGCAGCTCGATAGGAATTGCGGACTCCGAAGAGGCAGCAGACGCCGTCGTCGTCAATACATGCACCGTCCGGGGGGAGACAGAGAGCAAGGTTCTCCAGTATATCTCATCAATCAGGAACAAGATGATCGTAGCGACTGGGTGTATGGCTGCCGCCCAACCTGGTCTGCTCAGTTGCACCTGTCCAGAAATCTCCATCGTGACCCTGAATAATCTCCGCGACTTGGCACGGGCGTTGCGGGAGCGCGTCATATCCGTCAAGAGGGGGGGCGAGTGCCCGACACCCGCGCCCTTCACTAGAGGGGTGGTTCACACGATCCCGATCTCTAGGGGGTGCATTGGAGAGTGTTCATACTGCATAGTCAGATTGGCTAGGGGTAAACTCCTCAGCACCCCGCCTGAAGAGATACTCCGGATCGCTGAATGTGCCGCCTCCTCTGGGGCGCTGGAGATAAGGCTGGCTGCCCAGGATGCAGGAGCCTATGGATTGGATCTCGGGTGTTCGTTGTCAGCCCTGCTGAGGCGCGTTGCCGCATTGCCTTATGACTTCAGGATCAGGGTCGGCATGTTCAACCTTTCTTCAGTATGGGCTATTCTAGACGAGCTCATGGATTGCTACGCCTCGAAAAAAATATACAAGTTTGCCCACATGCCCTTGCAGAGCGGCAGCGACCGTATCCTGTCCCTCATGCGTAGGGGATACACCGTTGGCATGTACTTGGACGCCGTGAGGCGCATGCGAAACCGTTTCCCAGAGATGAGCCTCGCGACCGACATTATTGTCGGCTATCCTGGCGAGACTGAAGCCGACTTCAAAGAAACCTGCGAGGCGCTAGAATCGGTAGTGCCGGACAAGATCCACGTCTCCCGGTTCGCGCCCCGCCCCCACACACCAGCTGCCTTGGCAGAGCAGGTCCCCGAGACCGTCAAAAAGACCCGTAGCAGGATCTTGGCCAAAAAAAAGATCGAAATCCAGACGAGCAGAAACAAGAAATGGGTAGGAAAAGAGGTCGAGGCAACGATCCTCGCCTCACGCAAAGGCATTGGGGCTGTTGCGAGGACGGATGAGTACAAGCCCGTGCTTGTCAAGGGGGCAGAACCCCCGGCGCTGGGATCCAGGCACGTGCTTGAAATAACCGGGTGCTCGCCGTTCAGCCTTGTAGGAGAAGTCATCCGCCGCTGACCGGCGGCAATATCGCCAGCGTCGCTTCGGAAAGCTTTTTTCCGAAATCTGCAGGGGCCACGAGCTCCTTTCCAGACATGATCTTGTAGCTCTCATCGAACCTGCCATTCTTGAAAACTGTGCCATCAAGGCTAGGGAACTCGGTCAAGACCTTTTCCAAGACCTCTTGGATACTCGGCCTATCGTCGAACTCGAGAATCGCCCTGTCCCTTCCGGCTCTCTCCCTCAGGCTAGCAAAAAGTCTGACGCAGACCGCATTCCCCATTATCCCTATTCCTCGTTGACAGATTTGTTTATCTGTTCCTCCATTATGTGGCCTTTGCACCTTATGGTGGCTTTCTTGACGCCAGGGACGCCCAAGACTGCCTTCTTAATCTCCTGCGCAAGGTAGAATGCTATTGGGCACATGGGGCTGGAGGGCACAAACTCTAGCTTTACCACCCCGTCAGTCTCCTCCACGTTGTCAATCAGTTGCATGTCCACCATGCTCATCCCAGTCTCCGGATCCATGACATTCTTGAGGGCATCAATGACCTTGGACTCTATCTCTTTACCCATCACTATCCCTAATTTCTATTGCCACCCGTGGTATAAATACATTAAACAGGTGATTGCACAGGCCCTCCAGGAAATCCAACCTCCATTTTGAAATGAAATAAGTGTTTTATATAATTAGTTAATTAAAATTAAATATTGAAAAACTTTATATCTTAAAAAAAAATAATAAGGGACTTCATATACAAGGGAGGCTTAAAAATCAAGACTCATGCGTTCCAAATCACACAAATTATGCCCAGGATGCCGCTCTCAATGGCAGGTCTTATTTGTGGCATTGAACAAATTGTTACCCACACGCCTTCCCCCGGCTGCTCGTGAAAACAGGTGGGTGGTCAGATGGAACAGCCGCTTCTGTGGTTTTCTATCATACTGCCGTGCGCAGTTGGCACGCTCTGCTTCTCCTTTGGGAGGCGATCCGGCTACGCGGTTGCCTTGTCCTCGGCCATCTCGTTCCTCATAATCGCTTCATTCGCAATGCCCGCGCTTGAAGGCGCAGTCGAACATGTGCATGGTTTCGAGTGGTGGGGCATCCCAGGTGCCACAGTCAGTTTCGGGCTGATAATCGATCCGATTAGTGTGCTGATGGGTGCAATCGTCTCTTTCATCTCACTCGCGGTATTCATATACTCGATCGAATACATGCGAACTGAAGAAGGGCCTTCACGTTTCTGGTTTTTGATGTCGTGCTTCGAGTCGAGCATGCTACTGCTCGTCTTTTCAGATAACTTCATAATGAGCTTCTTGGGCTGGGAAGGGGTCGGTCTGAGCAGCTACTTCCTGATCGGTCACTACTACAGGGATCAGAAAGAGCGGTGGCTAGGCGGTCCAGAGGGGGTCGCCCCGTTCGAGAGGCCTTCCGTCTGCGGGGAGAAGGCTCTGCTCACGACTGGGGTGGCCGATTCGCTGATGCTCGTGGGCATATTGATGATCTTCTCGGTGTACGGAACCTTCGACTACCTGGATATCCAATCCCTGGCGCCTACAAAAGCGGTCAACCCGTATTACATTCTTGCCGCCTCACTCCTTCTAGTCATGGGCCCTCTGGGCAAGTCCGCCCAATTTCCCTTTAATGAATGGCTTCCCGAGGCGATGTCTGGACCAACCCCTGTCAGCGCATTGTTGCACTCTGCAACTATGGTGAAAGCCGGGGTGTATCTCGTGGCCAGGGTCTCCCCCATATTTTACTCGCTCTCGCTACTGAGCCCCCTCGCGTCAACTTCCTTCTTCCTCGTGGCTGCCGCCGCGGGTCTTCTAACTGCCCTGCTCGGATCCTTGTACGGCATGTTTGCATTGGAGATGAAGAAAGTCCTCGCATATTCGACGGTATCGCAGCTCGGTTTCATGTTTGTAGCGCTAGGGATAGCGGGGATCTCGGGGAACCCCCTCCTCGGGCTTTCCGCCGCTATCTTCCACATATTCTCGCATTCGATCTTCAAAGCCTCGCTGTTCCTCGGCGCAGGCTCTGCGATACACCTCTCCCACACGATATACATCACCGAGATGGGCTCCCTCATGAAAAAGGCACCAAAGACTTTTGTAGCCATGTTGATCTCTGCCCTCAGCCTCTGCGCCCTGCCGCCGCTGATGGGATTTTGGAGCAAGGATGCAATCTTGGCGGCGGTGTATCCTGTTAATGCTATAGCCGCCACCCTCCTTGCCGCGTCATCTGCGATGACCTGCTTCTACTCAGTTCGTCTGCTATGGTACACATTCGTGGCACCCGCGAGGAGGGAGACGCACGCCAAAGAGACGCTGCTCTTGGTGGCGCCGGCACTGCTACTCTCTGGGCTGACGTTGGTCCTAGGCTTCTTCGGCAAGCCGATAGAGCACTCCATAAGCGAATCCTTGTCTCATGCCCTTGGCTTGGTGGAACCACACAGCCCGGATGCATATGCCGCGCTCTTCCTGAGCGCTTTCGCCCTCCTGACGGGTTTCGGCACGGCATACCTCGTATACTTCAGGAGGCAGAAGATAGCAATCGGTGTTGCCAGCCTTACCACGGGTCTGAGGGACGCCCTGATGAAGCGCCCGGTCGACCGCCTGTATTCTGCGGTAACTGGGGCTGTCAAAACGGTCTCAAGAGGCGCATACTCTTTCGAAGGCTTCCTGGACAAGTCCAGCCAAGCACTCGCGCGCACTACCTTGGAGTCCGCGAGGCGCCTGAGCCGGGTGCACTCGGGGGACCTGAACCGTTACCTGAGCATAGCTGGCGCGCTCCTGCTCCTTTTGATCGGATTTCTGCTGCTGGTGAACTCGATATGAACCTCTTTTACCTTGTTCTCATCCCGCTGCTCTCTATCCCAATTATCTATTTCGCAGGATCGCGCCTCAACGGGAGGGTCGGCTATGCCGCCGCTATTGCGCCTCTGGCTGGCGCCGCCCAAACAGTCTTGCTGTACCCGTCCCTGCTATCTGGCAAGAGCGTGCTCTCTGAGATCGGGTGGATAAAATACCTCGGGCTGGACATAAATTTCAACCTCTCGGTCGACGGAATAAGCCTGATCTACGCATTTTCGATCTCCTCCGTCTCGGCAGCCGTCTGCCTGTACTCCGTGAAGTACATGGATCACAGGATCTCCGAATTGGGCCTCGAAGGGGAGGATAGGAAGAGGGCATTTTCGAGGTTCTACGCGGTCTACCTGGTCTTCTATCTTGGGATGATAGGGACAGTGATTTCGACCAACGTGATCCAGTTCTACATCTTTTATGAGCTCATACTGATCAGCACTTGGCTGCTGATCCACATGTTCGGATACGGCGACAAAGAACGGATAGCTCTGGTGTATTTCATTTGGACCCACATAAGCGGCATGCTCGTCCTGATTGGCTTTATCTACCGATATATGGAGAGCGGCAGCATATCAATCGCATCCTATCAGGATCTCTCGGTCGCCTCCTACCTCCTTCTGTTGGGTTTCTGCGTCAAAATGGCTGCATTCGGACTCCACACCTGGCTACCCTTGGCACATGGCGAGGCTCCCACCCCGATAAGTGCCCTGCTGAGCCCTGTCACCATAGGCATAGGCGCATACGGCATCTTGAGGATGGCATTGCCTGCGGTGGCCGACCTTTCGCTCTGGATAGCGTTGTGGGCGCTGGTGA
The DNA here is from genome assembly GCA_029907755.1 of Candidatus Methanosuratincola sp. Taxonomy (GTDB): domain Archaea; phylum Thermoproteota; class Methanomethylicia; order Methanomethylicales; family Methanomethylicaceae; genus Methanosuratincola. The sequence goes on along the minus strand of JARYLH010000028.1, from coordinate 6,904 downwards.
CAATTGTATACGGCGGGCTCGTGGCACTGACCGAGGACGACATAAAAAGGCTTTTGGCGTACTCCAGCATAAGTCATATGGGTTACATGCTGTTGGGGATCGCATCCATAACTTATGTCGGATCGGTTGGCGTGGTCTACCACTACCTCACTCATGCGTTCCTGAAAGCGGTTCTATTCATGACCGCAGGCGTCCTGATGATGCAACTAAATGGTGTTAGGCGCGTGAGTATGATGGGCGGTCTCGCCTCAAAGACCCCTGTGGCTGCTTTCTTCCTGGCTTCCGGCTTCCTTGGGCTGGCGGGCTTCCCCCCGTTTTCCGGTTTCAATTCTAAGCTGATCATCTTCACCGGTGCTTTTCTGGGCGCGGGAGACCCCGCGCATCTTGCAATAGTGGCTGGCGCAGCATTCTCCTCGATCCTGACCGTCGCCTACGGAGCTGAGGCGATCCGTAAGTCGATGTTCGGGCCGGCCATGGACGGTCTCAAGGTGGAAAAGGCCGAGATGTCTATGCTCATTCCGATCGCTGCCATGCTGATCCTTTCCTTGGCATTCTTCTTCCTGCCTTGGTTGGTATGGGTTCCTCTGGGGGGATGATGATGTGCTGGTAAAGGTTCTTTTCACTGCATTCGTCTCATTTTTGGTCTACGTCTCTCTGGTGGGCAGTCTTGGTACGGACGAACTAATAATAGGGTTGATGATTGCGGCGATAGTTGGAATAATCACCCGAAACCTCATAGTCTCGGACGAGAAAAAGGTCCTAGATCCGGGGCGGTGGTTGAACGCACTGCGGTATCTGGCAGTCTACTGGTTCTACTACGAGCCCATTGCCCACTGGGACGTGATCAGGAGGATATTCACGATGAATCTGCGTCCGTCTATAGTGCGCGTGCCATATTCCCTGAAGACTGATTACGGAGTTACCGTGGTTGGCAATTCCATCACAAACACGCCAGGCACCGTTGTAGTAGACGTTGATGAGAAGAGCGGGTACTACTATGTCCACTGGATCAACGCCCCTTCTGTGGAGGAGGAGTTCTGCTACAATAACATAAGCAAGGGATTCGAAGGGTTGGTGAGGCGTTTCCTATGCTAGACGTTATTCTTCTTCTCTCGTTGGGGATGTTCATAATATCGATAACCATGTCAATATACCGGATAATTGTCGGGCCAACGATCCCGGACAGGATGCTTGCCTTGGATGTGGTCTCGTACGCCCTCACGGTGGTGATGGGCATAATCGCCGTGATCTCGGGATCCCCATACTTGATCGTGATCAGTTTTTCCTTGGCGCTCTGGTTCTTCATAGGGGCGCTCTACGTGGCAAGGTACATGGAAGGTGAGCAAATTGGTGACTGAGATCTTTCTTGCCCTGGGCGTCTTCCTTCTAGTCCTCGGTGGAGCCCTAAGCATCATCGGTGCAATCGGTCTCCTCCGGTTCCCATCCTATTTTGTAAGGATACATGCTGTCACGGTCTCTGTGATAGGTGGATCGGTGGTGCCGCTCATAGGCGTGGCGTTCCTGTCCTACGGGATCCACGGCCAGGACGGGGTCGTCACATCCCTAGGCGCGCTGGGCACGGCAGCATTCATCTTCCTAACCGCGCCGGTGTCCTCGCATGCGATCGCCAGGGCCGCGGCACGGATGCGGATCCCGCGCGAGCCCCTGGAGCACGATCACCTGGAGGAGGATGGCAGATGATCGAGATGATCGAACTGGTCATAGACTTGCTGCTCGCTTTCTGCGTGGTACTCACGGCTGCTATTGTATACACCAAAGACCTGCTGCTGGCAATAGTCTTGGCTGGCGCGGAAGGAGTACTGGTTGCCACTGTATTCTACCTCCTCCTCGCCCCAGACATCGCCCTCGTCCAGGTGGCTGCAGGCGTGGGCATATCCACCGCATTCTTCATTGTCGGCCTAAGAAAGATAGGGAGGAGAGAGGAATGAACGGCTGGAGAGGATCGATCTTCGGGGTGCTCTTCGTTGTCTTGATGAGTTCGATCCTGATCTATGCCTTCTTGGGCTACCCAGAATTGGGATTCGTGAGACCGCTGGGGGAGTTTTACCTTTTCAACACCTACAACTTCGAGAACCAGGACTGGTGGTCCGCCTCCCCGAATGCCGTGACCGGGCTGCTCTGGGACTACCGGGGGTACGACACGCTCTACGAGACGATGGTCTTCTACGTGGGTATAGCCGCTGTCGCGATGTTCTTCGAGGGGCATGCGAAGCTGAAAAAAACGGGCGGCATGACCGTAATAGTCAGGGCGACTGCGCGGCTTGTCTTCGTATTCACACTCACCTCCGCATTTGCGATAACGATCTTCAGCATAAAGACCCCGGGGGGAGGGTTCCAGGGGGGATCCATTATGGCTATCGCCTACATCGCCATCATAGTGGCGCTCTCGAAAGGCTTCCTGCCAGAGATGAACATAGACCTGGAAACGGCGCACATCGCAAAGATCGTAGGGCTCGCACTCATCACAGGTCTGACGATCGTTCCCGTGATCTACTCGCTTGCGTCCGGATCGGTCGCTTATGCTATGCAGAACCAACCAAAAGCCTGGGCGCCCTTCGGTTACCCCACCTTCCTTGGTCTCACGAGCCTCTCAGGAGGACTGATAATACCGATCCAGCTGGGCGAGATGGTCCACGTAGGCATGGGCTTCACAATCATGTTCCTGCTCCTGACGATGAGGGAGAAGGAGGACTGATTAGTGGTGATCGCAACTACCGGACAATTGCCCTATATCCTGGTCGCGATAATGGCTTCGATATGCATCTATGCCGTTCTCTTCAAGTCCAACCTCTTCAAGAAGATGCTTGCCATTTTCCTCCTGACGGACGCCGTGAACCTCCTCTTCATCATCCAAGGGTATAGGCTGGGGAATGCGATACCCCCCATCATCCCTCCGGGGATGGATCCGTCTGAATTCGCCTCAATAGCCGTCGATCCGCTGGCGCACTACTTCGTCGTCACGGCCGTCGTAATCGGGCTCGCCGAGGTCGCAACCCTCACCGCCCTCATCATCTACACCTACAGGCACTACGGCACTATCGAGACGAAGAAGATCAAGGAGCTGAGAGGATGAGCCCCCTGCTGATCCAAGCGCCGATCCTGGCGATGCTGCTCACCCTGCTGGGCTCCTTCCTCTGCGTGCTGTTTGGCATGTTTATGGGCCGGCGTGCGGTCGAGCTGTTATCCGGAGTCCTTACGGCTGCCACGATACTGCTCTCCTCACTCGCCCTCATCAACGTCTACTTGCTGGAGGGCCCTTACGTCTACTACATGGGGGGCTGGCCTCCCCCTGTGGGGATCCCTTACGTGATAGACCGTTTTTCAGCGCCGCTTTCGCTAGCGGTCTCCGTGATTTTCTTTGCAACCATGGTGTACTCTGTGCGGTACCTGGAGAAGGATCGGGATGTAAAGTGGTATTACTCGCTCAGGTTCCTGATGCAGACCGGTATGTACGGGCTGCTGTTCACGGGGGACATGTTCCACATATTCATCATGCTCGAGCTGATGGGTCTCTCCGCCATCCTCCTTGTCCCGTTCAGAAAGGAGGTGAAGGCTTCTGTTGAGGCAGGGATAAAGTATGGGATATACGACATACTCGCGATTTCGATATACTACCTCTCGACCGCAATGATATTCGGAATGTTCGGGAGCATGACGATCGCCGAGATATCCGCGAAGCTTGGAGGGTATGTGTCGCCATTCTCCGGAGGGATGTTTGCCGACCCGTCCGCGCTGCCGGTGATCGTTGCGCTGATCGTCTGGTCCTTCGCGATAGGTGCAGCCATCGTCCCGCAGCATTTCTGGCTCCCCGATGCCCACAGCATGGCCCCCAGCTCCATAAGCGCAATCCTCTCTGGTCTCCTTGTACAGGTCAACATAGCAGTGCTCGCAAGAATACTCTTCGACGGCTTCGCGGCCGGTTCTCATCCGGGGGGTGCTGTAGGCCTCCAGCTGCTCGTCATTCTCGGGGTCGCCTCCTCCCTCGTCGGGGCAGCCTTCATGCTCGTCCAGTCTGACATCAAGCGGCTGATCGCCTACTCCACGATAACCAACCTCGGCCTGATAACCATAGGGCTGGGGGTGGGCACATCGTTGGGCGTTTCCGCAGCCTACCTCCACATAATAAACCACGCATTCGTAAAGGCCTCCCTCTTCATGATCGCCGGCGTCTTCATCCATGCAACCGGGTCTAGGGAGATCGGGGCGCTCCGCGGAATATCCAAGGCCCTACCGGGGACGTCGCTCCTTTACACGCTAGGGACGCTGGCTGCGATCGGCTTCCCGCCCCTGAGCATGTTCTGGAGCAAACTCCTCCTGCTTCTCTCGGTCCTGAGCGCCGGCGGCGTATACCCATACCTGGTCCTGCCCATGGTCGTCTCGATTGTCTTCGAATCCATAGCGCAGATCCGGCTGCTGGCGATAATCTACTCGGGGGAAAAAAGGGCAGTCAACTGCCACCCGTCGCTACCCGTAATCCTCTCGATCGGGATAATGATCAGCATAATCGTGGTTACCGGACTAATGCCGAACATGCTCTTCGAATTCGGTCGCCTTGCTGCCGAAGACCTGCTGAACGTTAGCGGTTATGCGGATCTGGTCCTGAAATCCCTGAACTACGCTGCTCCCTGATCCCCCTTCCCTGGGCACATCCTGTGGCTCAGGGTCATCGTCTTCGGATGGTTGGCCCAGACCTCGTCGAGCCTTCCAACCGAGGTGTTCTCCGGAGCTCTCTTCAGAACTTGGGGGTTGGAGTAAGCCAGAGCCGAGATCTCCCGGAGTGCGTCGACGTACTTGTCTATGCTCTCCCGTGTTTCGGTCTCGGTGAACTCGAACATCATCGCCTCCCTCACGACCTGCGGGAAGTATATTGTAGGCGGATGCAGCCCCCTGTCCAGAAGCGCCTTTGAGACATCAGTGGCTGTGACCCCTGTTTCTTCGAGCAGCTGCTGCGCGCTGAGAACCACCTCATGTTTCCTTAGGGGACCTTTGAATGGCATTTCGAAACCCCTGATCCCCTCCACCATCTTAAGGAAGTAGTTGGCATTCAGGACCGCGATGCCGCTTGCGAGCCTCAGCCCCGCCCCACCCATGGTGAGGATGTAGCAGTAGGCCCTGACCAGCACAGGGAATGCCCCGTACCATCCCCTAACTTTTCCGATGCTCTTGGGCATTTCCCAAAACAGCCTGTACTTCCCTTCCTCCTCAGAAACGAGTGGCACCGGCAGGAAACCCTCGAGGGGCTCCTTCACGCCCACAGGGCCTGATCCTGGACCGCCGCCGCCGTGGGGTGTGGAGAAAGTCTTGTGCAGGTTGAGGTGTACCAGATCAAACCCCATGTCCCCCGGTCTTGCCCTGCCTACGATCCCCTGTAGGTTCGCGCCGTCGTAGTAGAGCAGCCCTCCCGCATCATGGACTATCCCGGCGATCTCGAGGACGTCCTTCTCGAAAATCCCGAGGGTATTTGGGTTCGTCATCATTATGCCCGCAGTCCTCTCGGCAGAGACCGCCCCCTTGAGCGCCTCTACGTCGATGCACCCGTCCTGGCCGGTGGGGACCTCAACAACTGTGAACCCTGCCATCGCAGCGCTCGCCGGGTTTGTGCCGTGGGCCGTGTCCGGGACAATCACCTCACGCCGCTCCTCCCCAAGCTCCTTGAAGTACTTCCTCATTATCAGGCAGCCCGTGAGTTCCCCCTGGGCCCCCGCAGCCGGCTGAAGTGTGAACCGGTGCATACCGGTCAGCGAGGCGAGCGCCCTCTCGAGCCTGTAAATCAACTCCAACGCACCCTGCAGCTCCTCGCACTCCTGCAGGAGGTGGACCATCTGGACCTGGTCGAGCGAGGCGATCTCCTCATTCAAGCGTGGGTTGTACTTCATCGTGCAAGACCCGAGGGGATAGGGGCCCGTGTCTATCCCCCAATTCATCTGGGACAGCCTGGTGAAGTGCCTCACGACCTCGATCTCGGAGAGCTGGGGGAGCCTGAGGTCCTGCCTTCTGATCCGGGCAGGGATCTCTTCGGAACCCGCCTCCGTGAAATCCGGGAAGCTAAAGCCTCGCCTGCCGTCTCTGCCGAGGTCGAATACGAGCGGCTCGTCATACCTGGGTTGTCGGAAGCCTCGGTCAACCATTTGCCGCCCACCCCGTAACGCTCACCAGCTCCTCTATCTCCTCCTTGCCGTGGAGCTCGGTGACCGCAAACAGCAGTGCCCCAAGGACGGGGAAGTCCCGACTCAGGTCCCTCCCGCCCGATAGCCCCCTGCTCCTCATCTTGGCATTCGCAATCCCCGGATCGCCTACCTCGACCGCAAAGTCCCTGAAGTGCAGCCCAGCGAAAGGCAGCCTCAACCCTGTTTCCCTCATGCGCCTGACCGCGTAGTCCGTCCTCCTGAGTATGCCCTCAGCGAGCCTCCTGAGCCCGTCCCCCCCGACGAGCGAGAGGTAGATCGCCGCCGCCACCGCGAGAAGCGCCTCGTTCGTGCAGATGTTGGAGGTCGCCTTCCCCCTCCTGATGTGCTGCTCCCTCGTCGAGAGCGCCAAAACGTAACCATGCCCCCCTCCGTCTACGGTTCTGGTCTTGCCGACGATCCTTCCTGGCATCTGTCTGAGGATCCTGTTGTCCAGGCGGCATGCCATTATTCCAAGCCCGTTCCCCCCGAGCCCGGGCGGTATGCCCAGCGGCTGCCCGTCCCCAACCGCGATGTCCGCGCCGTACTCCCCAGGCGGCTTGAGTATCCCCAATGACAGCGGATCTGCCCCGACAACGGCAAGAGCGCCTGCGTCGTGGGCGATCTCGACAACCTCCGCGATTGCCGCGTCGATCGTCCCGAAGAACGAGGGGTTCTCCACGTATACCGCTGCAGTCTCCGGATCCACCTCCTTAATC
>JARYLH010000027.1 GCA_029907755.1 Candidatus Methanosuratincola sp. | reverse complement strand
TGGCGTATGCTGCCACCTCCCTGAACATGTTCTGGGCCAAGAGCGCTTGCTCGTTGCATCCGGAGTAGTTCGCCTGGCTCCTGTACTGGAGTGCCAGGTGGTACCTGTTCACTGCCTCCGCGTAGGTGGCGTTGAGGTCTACGGGCAGGGTCATGTTTCTGAACTGGAGCTGTGCCAAGGCGTTTTCTGCACCAGCCCTTGCGGATTCCATGACCTGGACCATGTACTCCGACTTCAGCGCATCGGTTGTCTGGGCAAGGATCCCTGTTCCTGCCGAGGCAACCGTGAGTAACGCCAACGACAAAACAAATGCGGCTGCCAATTTACTGCCTTTCATTTCAGTTCACCGCTTATCACGTCTCGGTCCGGGGATTTTAGGGACGCTGTGGAATGGGATGGAACAAGCGTTCCAATTACCGGTGGGGGCGCGTACCGTAATAGCATTTGCGCTATGGAGCATCGTTGAATCTGCTGCGTGCGGTGGATGGTTCGTTACCGGGGCACTGATCGAACTTTCTTCCGTGGCTGGTCAATAGATCTTGCCCAACATGCTTAAAACAGATTCCTGAATAGTCTTTAACATTGGAGGACTAAGCATGGGTGAGTGTCTTTACAAAGGTGAGCGCCTTTTCGGGCGCGATTGAGGGTAGTCTGTCCTCCGCTGCTGGGCGCTGTTTTTCCGTTCAGTGTTTTTCCATTGGTCCTAGCGGCGGATCTGCGAATATGATGAAGGGACTATGCGCAAGTGCAAGGGAGGGAGCGGCTTGAGGCTCAATGCAAGAATTTTGGCCGGGGTCGTAGTGCTGGCGCTGTGCTTCGCCGCAGTCCCCCTGCTAGCAGCCACCATCGGAAGCTGGTATGCCTACTGGGGGGCGGTCCTTTTGAGCGGGGCCTGGGCGGCGGTGCTGCTCTGGCTCAGGACGACAGAGTTCTGGGAGGGGGACTGATCGCTATGTCCGAATCAATCCCAATACCTGCCCCCACCCCGGAGTCGGCACTCGCGGTCTTTGCGGCTGTCGGGGCGATGCTTGTAGTTAGCGCCGTGATCGGGATCTACTACTACAGGAGGTGCAAGAGCTTCGACGAGTGGGCAGTTGGCCACGGGGACGTCGGGCCGCTGGTAACGGGCCTTGCGCTCACGGCGACCTGGCTCAGCGGCTGGGCGATCTTCGGGAACGCGGGTCTCGGCTACACGTACGGCTGGTCAGGGGCCTGGCTCATCGGCGCCATGAACCTGATGGGGCTTTCGCTATGCGTCGTCCTCGGGTACAGGATGCGCAGGTACGCGGCGCTGGGCGCGAGGACGGTGCCCGAGGTGGCGAAGCTCAGGTTCGACAGCAGGCTTGTCCAGGGGCTAGCCGGGCTGGCGATGGTCGTCCTGCTGATCGTGTACAGCGTGGGGCAGTACAAGGCGATGGCATCCGTCTGGAAGCTAACGACGGGCACGGACTGGCTCGCGAGCCTGCTGATCACGGCGATCCTCTGCGCGGCTTACATAATGATCGGCGGGTACGCGGGCACCCAGTTCTCACTAGCGCTCCAAGGGGGCATATTCATGGTGATCGGCTGGGCTTTCGGGATAGCCTCGATATTCTGGGCGGGGGGACCGGCGAAGGTCGCTGAGGCGATATCCGCCGCGAACTTCGTCAAGCCAGGCGGAGCGGAGACCTCGGTCTCGATAGGCGGCTACACAGCGTCGATCGCCCCGTCCTATGCGGGGTACGACTGGCTGGGCGTTACTGCGGCGATGGTCATGTTCCTGCTCATGGCTACTGGGTTCCCGCAGAACATCGCGAGGTTCCTCGGGACGAGGAAGGTGACCAAGAAGGAGTACGGCGTCATAATGCTGATCGTCGCGCTCAACTGCGTCACCCCGCTGATGGTCGGGGCGATGGGCTACGCCGCGAGGGCCGTTTGGGGAGCGGACCTGATGAGCTCGGGGCCGATATACGGTGACGCCGCGGCGTCGCTCGTCAGCATGGCCATCGGCGGGTCGGCCGGAGCTGCAGTCTTCTCGATGGCTGTCTTCGCGGCAGCGGTCTCGACGCTCGCCGGGATGGTCATGATCATGGCAACGAACGTGAGCCGGGACCTTATCCAGAACGGGTCGCCGAAGGTGAGCCCGAGGGTCCAGCTCATCCTATCGAGGCTGCTGGTGATCCCGTTCGTGCTGATACCGCTATGGTGGACGTACACCTCGCCCCCGCCGGTGCTATCAGAGTTCATGTCAGGATCTGCCGTGGCGCAGGCAGGGATATTCTTCTTCGTCGTGGCGGTCTCGATGTACTGGAGGAGGGCGACGAAGTGGGGGGCAGTCGCCACGATAGCGTACGGGATGGCGGTCGCGCTGCTCCACCCGAACGTCTACGGCAAGTTCGTCCCGCCTTTCGGGCACTGGGGCGTGTGGGCGCTGACCCTGATGCTCGGGTGCGCGGCGGTCTACATCGTGGTGAGCCTAGCGACGAAGCCGGTGCCGGAGGAGAAGCTGGCGAGGCTGTTCCCGAAGAAGGTCTGAACCAGGGGCAGCGCGTCTACCCGTTCGTCTTTTTTTCTTTTTTATTTCCTTATTACTTTTCTTTCTTACCCCCCACCACATACTGTCCTTTCCCTTCTCAGTCGCCTCTACCCCCGCCTCGGATCAGAAGCTGGGGGGGAGGAGCGCAGTGTGCACGGCCCCACCTGCCAAAGCATCCCCGTCCCCTCTCCGGAGGTGCCGTAGGAGCGGCGCCGATGGAACGCGATCGAAGGCTTCGGAATTAGTTTTAAAAAGTAAAAAGATTGTTTTCAGAAACTAAAATGCTATTTCCCCGCTCTGAAGAGGCGGGAGTCAAGTTCTGCAATGAGCGAATCCAGAACGCGCAGGGCGTGCTTTTTCGATTTTTCATTACTCACGAGACCGCCCAGGAACTCCTCGATCTCAGATGCCCTCTTGAGGTACTCTTTCTTGCTTATGCGTTTCCGCTCCAGCATCTGCCTGATTCCGGTCAGGGCGATCAGTGGCTCCTGCCTGTTCAAGGTCAAAGCCGCGAGCTCCCTCCCCAGATCCTCGTACCTCTTGAGGAGGCGAGCCTTCACCTCCCCGAGTTCCTTTTCCAGACCCGGGACCGCCTGCGGACCTCCGACCGCGGTGCCCTCTCCCTTTGCTGAGGCGACCGTAACCGAGTCGTACTCATTCATCTTCGAGGATGCGAGCGCGACCAGCTCTTCGGTGGCCGGATCGAGTGGCGGGGGGTCAGGGGGGTAGAAGAGGTGCTTGTGCAGGTCCACGGGGCGCGTAGCCAGTCTGAGGGACCCGCCAGTCTTCCTCGCGATCTCCTCAAGCATCTCCAGCTTCTCGCTGGTCCCGAGGTAGATCACGTTGATGGTGGCGTGCTGCATCAGCGCATCGTAGATGTGGAGGCGCGGGTCCTCCCCCAGGCTGTAGTCGGCATCCGTGATGAGGAGTATCTCCCGCTCCCCATGCTCGGAGGCGGTGAGGGAAAGCGCCTCCTTGAGCCCTGCGCTTATCGGGGTTCCGCCCTCCGCGTTGATCGTCGATATGTCCCCGATAAGGTGCGCGTAGTTCTCGTCGAGGGCCCGCGCGTACTGGAAGGGGAGGATGGTCTTGACGAGCGGCTTCCCCTTCCTGTTCTTGAAAGCTACGAGGGCGACCCGGTCGTCCATCTCAAAGTGGAGTCCGTCGCCCAGGAGCTGCTTCAGCTCCCCTTTCACGAGCTCTATCTTCGGGACCTCGAGTTCGGCAAGACCAGAGGTGCCCCCCATGCTTCCTGAGGCGTCGACAAGGTAGACCCGGCTTACTCCCAAATATCCCCAACCCCATTGTTGTGAAATCACGCCCGGGAAGGAGTCCCCTTTGACGGCTCGATCTCGAGCACGATATCAGATATATCCCCGAACTCATTTATGATTCTTTTCTTCACGTCCTCCGTGACGCGGTGCGCCTCCGCGACGGTCATCGATTCGTCGAGACGCACGGTTGCCTGCCCGGCGATCAACCGCCCGACCTTCCTCAGCCGAACATCGCTTATTCCTAGCACCCCCTCGACGCTGAGGGCGATGGAGGAGAGGCGATCGACCAGGCCGGGGCAGAGGCACCCATCCATCAGGACGACCGAGGACTCCTTAACCAAGACGTAGCCAACCGCGATTATCATGACGGAGATGGCGATTCCGGCGAGTGCGTCGAAGTAGAGCAGCCCCAGCGAGGCGAGCCCGATCCCGGCGACTACCACGAAGGAGGAGAGGCCGTCTTTTACCGAGTTGTAGGCCTCTATCTTGAGCGCGAGCGACCCCGACTTCTTCGAGAGCCTGATCTTCATCAGCGCCAGCACGAGGGAGGACGACCCCGCCAGGACCGCCACCGCGATGGCGAGAAAGGCATCTTTGATCGGGACCGGGTCGAGGACGGCGAGGTAAGACTCGTAGAGCATCAGCCCGCCCAGCGCGATCATCACAATGGCTGCGAGCAGCCCGAAGAGGTTCTCAGCCCTCGCGTAGCCGTGGCTGAATGCCCTGTCCGGGCTCCGCCTGGAGAGGAGGATGCCTGTGAGCACGAGCATCGACACGACGCTGTCCGCAAGGGAGTGGATCCCGTCGGCGACCAGCGCGATGCTCCCGAAGTAGAGGCCTGCAATTGCCTCCCCTACCCCTATCCCGAGGAGGAGGAGGACGGATACCCGAAGCAGGATCTGCTCCTTTTCCAGGTGCCTGTACTGCCTTTCAGGTATGGTTAAGCAAGATTCCCCCCTCGTCTTTCTCTTTTCCTCATTCTTCTGCTTCCCTTTCCGTTTCCCGCTTCCTTTTGTTTAATTGCGCGCAGTCGGTTAATATTTTGCTCGACTTAGAAAAGGATATTTCTGCCCAATCTTGAATAATCCGTATGGAAATTCTCGAGCAACCCCACGCAGCGGCGACCGAGGAGATCGAGAGGCGCCTGGGAACCTCGCGATCGGGCCTTACGAACGAGGAGGCGGCAATGAGGCTCCAGATCTACGGCAGGAACCTACTCGAGGAGGAGAAGCCGTCCAGGATCAAGGTATTCGCCAGGCAGTTCAAGAGCATACTCATATACGTGCTCATAATCGCGGCGTTGATCGCCCTCGTGCTTGACAAGACCGAGGACTTCTTTGTCATAGTATCGATCGTGTTGCTCAACGGAGCGCTCGGCTTCTGGCAGGAGATGAAGGCAGAGTCCTCAATCCGCGCGCTGAAGAAGATGGCGGAGAGCAAGTCGACCGTAGTGAGAGGAGGGGAGGAGGCTGTCGTGCCGTCCTCGGAGCTAGTCCCCGGGGATGTTGTGGTCGTCAGGGAGGGGGACGTCGTCAGCGCGGACATCAGGCTCTTCGAGACGGAGGGGCTGATGGTGGACGAGGCGACGATAACAGGCGAGTCGGTTCCAGCGTCAAAGGACGAGTCGGCGGTCCTTAGCCCAGACGCCCCGCCGTACGACATGGCGAACATGCTCTTCTCCGGGACGACTGTGGTCAGGGGCAACGGGGCCGGGTACGTTTGCAGGACCGGGAGGAGGACTTACCTCGCGTCGATCGCCGAGAGGGCGAAGGAGAGCTCTCCGGACAGCCCGCTGACCTGCGCGGTGAGGGAGTTCTTCAAGAGGTACGTCTTACTGCTCATCGCGATATTCGCCGCGGTGGGCATAGCCGGATATTCCCAGGGGCGCGAGCTCGGGAACCTCGCTTACCTGCTAGTCGCCCAGATGGTCTCTGCGGTTCCGGAGGGGCTGCCGCTGGTGATAACGATCGTTATGGTCGTCGGGGCGGTGAACCTCAGCAGGAGGAAGACGCTCACGAGGTACCTCCCCTCGGTCGAGACGCTCGGGAGCGCCACGGTGATAGCGTCGGACAAGACAGGCACGATCACCGAGGGGAAGCTCGAGGTCAAGGAGGCGGTGATCCTCGACGAGGAGCTCGCCAGGCTCGGGGCTGCGCTATGCAACGACTCCGACGGTGAGAAGGGGGATCCGATAGACCTCGCGCTTAGCAGGTGGGTAGGCGAAAGGTACTGCGCGCTCCGCGAGGAGCACAGGCGGGTCTGGTCATTTCCGTTCGACACCAAGAGGAGGATGATGGCGACCGCCAACGAGGTCCGCGGGTCGAGGATCCTCTTCGTGAAGGGGGCGTTCGAGGAGATCAGGAAGATCGCGGTCAACGCTGAGGATGCGGAGAGGCTCGCTAGGGATGAGGAGGGGATGGCTTCCAGGGGGCTGAGGATAATCGCGATAGCCGCGGGAGAGTGGAACTCGAACGCCCAAGAGGAGTGGAGGGTCAGGGTCGTCGCGCTGATCGGGTTCCTCGATCCCCCGAAGGATGGGGTGAAGGAGGCGGTGGCGACCGCGAAGAGGGCAGGGATCAGGGTGATGATGATCACGGGCGACCACCCGCTCACCGCGAAGGCGATCGCGGGGGCGGTCGGGATATGGGGCGAGGGGGACGGCATCCTCACGGGGGTAGAGGTCGACAGCATGGAAGGCGGGGCGCTGTACGAGGCGCTCAAGGGGACCACAGTGGTGGCGAGGGCCCTCCCGGAGACGAAGTACAGGATAGTCAAGACGCTGCAGGAGAGGGGCGAGATAGTCGCCGTGACCGGGGACGGGGTCAACGACGTGCCAGCGCTCAAGGTCGCGGACCTCGGGATCGCGATGGGTTCCGGGAGCGAGGCAGCAAAGAGCGTCTCCAAGATGGTGATACTCGACAGCAACCTGAGGGTCATAGTCGACGCGATAAAGATCGGGAGGGTGATAGCGGACAACATCAGGAAGGTGATCTACTACCTGCTCTCTACAAACATGATGCAGATCGTCCTCTTGGCGATCTCGGTCTTCGCGGGCTACCCCATCCCACTCCTCCCGATACAGATACTCTGGATCAACATAGTCACGGACGGAGTCCAGGACAAGTTCTTCCCGTTCGCAAAGGAGGAGGGGGACGTGATGGCGCGCCTGCCGAGGAAGCCGAAGGATCAGTTCTTCGACAGGGTCCAGGTCTTCAGGATCGGGTTCTTCGGGATCACGACGGGCATCGCGGCCCTCCTGCTCTTCAGGTACTTGATCTCTCAGTACGGGTACGAGATGGCGGTGGCGATAACATTCACGACCGTGGCAGCCGCGCAGTGGTTCAACGGCATACAGGCCCAGAAGGAGAGGGAGCCCTTCCTCAAGAACGCTGGTAGGAGCTTCCGGATCAATCCCTACGCCTATGTAGGTGTCGGGCTCGGGCTCCTGCTGCAGCTCTTCGCCGTCTACGTGGTGCCGGGCATATTCGGCGCGATCCCGCTCGGGCTGGAGCACTGGGCTTACGTGGCGGGCTTCTCGGCATTTGCGTTCTTGGTCGTGGAGGCGAGGAAGCTGATCGAGTCGAAGCTGTTTAGGGGCTGATCAAAACTTTTTTTATTTGCCATTGCAATCGTATAGCCATGAGATTTCTCGTTACTGGTGGGGCGGGGTTCATAGGCTCGAACATAGTTTGGAGGCTGGTCGGCGAAGGGCACGAGGTCGAGGTCATCGACGACACGAGCCTTGGGAACCTGAAGAACCTGCCCGAGAGCGGCAGATTGAGGATCACCAAGGGGGACGTGAGGGACAGGGCTCTGCTGGAGGAGGCGTTCAGCAGGGCAGAAGGGGTCTTCTTCGACGCGGCGAGGAGCTCCTCACCCATGTTCTACCCGGACCCGAGGGACGGCGTGGAGGTCAACGTTATGGGGTTCATTAACGCGCTTGAGGCTGCCCGGAAACGGGATATGCCCATCGTGTACGCCTCAACCTCCTCGCTCTACAGCAGGTGCGATCCCCCGCACAGGGAAGACATGCAAGTAGCCCCGGGATCATTTTACGAGTACTCCTTCCTTGCAAGGGAGATGGCTGCGAAGCTCTACCGAGAGCTCTACGGCGTCAGGGCGGTGGGGCTGAGGTACTTCAGCGTCTACGGACCGAGGGAGGAGTTCAAGGGGAAGTACGCGAACAACATATCCCAGTTCGCGTGGGAAATGATGAGGGGGAAGAGACCTGTCATCTACGGCGACGGAACCCAGACGAGGGATTTTGTATTCGTCAGTGACGTCGTGGAGGCGAACATTCTTGCTATGGGGGCGGCGGATCGGGCTGGCGGCGAAGTCTTCAACGTCGGCACCGGGATCGAGACTACGTTCAACAGGGTCGTGGAGATACTCGCGGAGGAGCTCAATGCCCAGGTGAAGCCAATCTATGTGGAGAATCCCATAAAGAATTATGTCAGGCGGACGCTCGCGGACACGACCAAGGCTTCGGAGAGGCTCGGGTTCAGGGCCAAGGTCCCGCTGCGCGAGGGGATAAAGAAGACATTAGAGTACTACAGAAAAAAAGCCTGAATGTGCAATATCAGTTGCATACTGGCAGTCAACCAGGCAGGCATTGGATCTCATTCTATGTTACTAAATTTTGATACGGGCATTCTCGCCGCCGCTGTGAATCCAAAGGATCGATCCAGGCGCATGGGCTCATTGAGCGTAGCTCTGAACTTCGGCAGTATCATATAAACTTCAGGGTGCTGAGAAGACCATAATACGTGTAAAAAAGTGCTAAGAATTTCCATAGGATGTTTTTCCAATTCATGAATGGTATGTTGGCGTAGCCAGACAGCAGCGAAATAGCAGGAGGAGGGAACAATTTGCATAGGAAAGCACGTGGTTGTGTATGTCCACTGTTATGGAAAAAATAAAAAAAAGAAGGATAGTTTATGGAATCAGCCTCTCGCCATGGCGGGGGCGGAGGGGGTGTTGCCGTCCAAGGGCTCCCAGCCAGATTGCTCGCTGGTGGACAGGTCGACGGAGTTGACCCAGATCTGGTCGCCGTTGGTTCCGCGGACGGCAACGTAGAGCCTGCCGTTGCATACCTCGGCGGATGGGGCGTCTGGGGTCATCCCGCCCAGGGCGATCCACCCGGACCAGGTGCCGCTGGAGGCGTCGTAGGACCGGTAGAAGATCCCGGTGTAGCCGCGGACGACGAGCGCGATTGTTTCTGGCCCGCCGTATGGGGAGGCGAGCCAAGGTTCGTAGAGGACTTCCAAGTTCCTCTTGGTTAGAACCTTTGGGTAGAGTAAGGATAGGATCGATGAGGCGAAGGTTATCGCCATTAGGATTGTTGTGGCCCTCCAAGGCGGGTACTCGGATCCGAAGGCTAGGCTCGATGAGGACGTCTGGTCAGAATACCTGGTATATGAGAAACCCCAGCAGGGATGTCGAGGAAGACTTTGCCCAGAGGATCACCATCCCAGGATAATCCTAGATTCCGGAAGCATTGTGGAGGTTAGTCCTAAAGCTGATCCATAACTAGCCTTCCGAAAAGGACTCACAGCACGGTCCCTAGAGACCAAGGTGGAGCCTAGAGATCATGGCTATGCCAGTTATGGCTTGTACCGTATTGAGGGCGAACTGTCCAATTTCCACGAACTGGGGCTTGTGACCCAGGGAGACGCACGACGTTGCATAATAGACATGCTCGACCACCACAAGTCCGACGAGAGTAGGACAGGGAATATCGGGTGTTCCAATTCACCAGACTGCCCACGCGAAGACGGCGAAGAACGGTGTGATCGCGTGCCCCATCAGAACCGAATATGCCCGTCCTGTCTTCGATGTGCTCCTATAACCGATGTTCCATGGGACCAGTCAGTGAAACGATGGAAGGTATCGCACATTACCCAAAGTACCTAACGAACATAACCCAGACCACATAATACTCGATAATACATGCCCTTGCAAGGATGGCAAAATGGAAGGCGCTGAAGATGGAGCGGAAGAAATTGAATTATTTCACGAACGGCGAGCATAGCAGGTCAACATTTAGGCAAAGGCTCTGGGGGAGTCAGACGGAAGACAATCCCAAACCCCAATACAACTCTTTCAATGAGTCTAATAACGGCGATCCCAGTCAATAGCGATGCTTTGTGCAGAAAGAAAATGCTCCATAGCCCGGCGGATCCTGGCGCCTCAGCGGGTTTGACTCTCTAGGACGTCGACTATCCTAGCGGCAGAATGACCGTCTCCGTAAGGGTTTTCCCACATGCGCCGCTTCGACAGCATCTGCTTCGCACACTCAAGGATCCTGGATGGCATAGCTCCCGCAAGGACGTTGGCGCCGACTTCGAGGGTCTCCGGGCGCTCGGTGTTATCCCTGATGGTCACGCAGGGCACACCGAGTATGCAGGCCTCCTCCTGGACCCCGCCGGAGTCTGTCAGGATCAGCTCAGCATTCTTCTCGAGCATTAGGAAGGTCAAGTAGTCCACAGGATCGATTGCCCTAATCCCCGGACAGAGGGGTATCCCGAACTCGTTCAGGCACTTCTTTGAACGAGGGTGGATAGGGTACAGAACTTCCCGACCTAGCTCTCCGGAGACCAGACCCAATCCCTCGACTATCCTCTTCAGCCTTTCTGGGGCATCTGTGTTCTCCTGGCGGTGGATCGTGGCAAGGAAATATCCCCCAGTCCCGATCTCCGGGACTATTCCCCGCCCCTCAGCGAGGCTGATGTTTTGTAACACGGCGTCAACTATGGTGTTTCCTGTAACGGTCACCTTTCTTGGGTCTACCCCCTCGTTGATCAGGTTCTTTTTAGACGTCTCGGTCGGTACGAAAAGAAAGTCGGACACAGGGTCTGCCACGATCCGGTTCACCTCCTCCGGCATAGACATGTCGCCGCTCCTGAGTCCGGCCTCTACGTGGCCGACCTTGATCCCCATCTTGGTCGCTGCCAGCGCGCCCGCGAGGACGGTGTTTGTGTCTCCCTCGACAAGGACGATGTCCGGCCTCTCCTCGGCGAGTACCTTCTCGATACCGATGAGCATCTTCCCGGTCTCCTCGCCATGGGTGCCGGATCCGACTCCCAGGTTGTACTTCGGCTGCTTCAGCCTCAGGACCTCGAAGAAGACCCCGTCCATGTTGTATGAGTAGTGCTGACCGGTGTGGAGGACGAAGTGGTCGATACCGCGCCTCTCCAGCTCCCTTATCACGGGGGACATCTTGATGATCTCCGGCCTTGTGCCGAGGACGATCCCAACCCTCACAGTCTCCATCCCCGGAGTAGGTTGAGAAAAAGGTGTTTTAACCTTATCGAGGCACGGCGGGTCGACGGATGCCGGTTCGCGCAGCCCTTACCTGCTCCTGCCGACCGGGAACTTCACAACCTCCGGGCTGCGGTTCATCTCCCTCAGCATCAGCTCGGTGAGGTCGCTCATCGACCTGACCAGCTTGGAGGGGGTGTACGGGTAGAGGACGGTCACGTTGATCCAGCTCGCCTCCGGGGTGAAGATTACCCTCGGCCCCGCCTCGATCACTTCCTTGAACATCGGGGCGCAGCTCCCAGACTCGCACGCCTGGCGCATCCTCTCCACCTCAGGGCGTATGTATTCGCTGACGCACCTCACCAGCATCTCCCTGACGGCGCCAAGGTCGCTCTCGTATGCGAGGTTGAAGGTCACAGCTCCGACCCTGACAGGGGAGAGGCGGCTGCCGTAGACCGCCACTATCTCTGAGAGGACGGTCGAGTTGGGGATCGTGAGCATCCTCCCGGTCACCGACCAGAACGAGGACTCGCCGCCTATCTCGACCAAGGTCGTCATGAGGTACCCGATGTCGGTGACTATGCCCCTGACGTCTCCTATCTTCACGCTGTCGCCGATCATGTACGTCTTCCTGACATTGATGTAGACCCAGGCGAAGAAGTTCGAGATCACCGGGGCGAGGGAGTAGGAGAGCACCAGTCCGATCACGCCGAAGGAGGTCACGAAGATGATCAGCTCTTTGAATATGAAGGAGATTATCGCTGCCGCCGCAAGCAGGATGAAAACGACTTTGACGAGCCTCCCGACAGAGACCCTTGAGTGCAGGTCGTCGATCTTTGAGATCAGGAGGACGTAGACGAGCTCCGAGAGTATGAGCGCGACAAGGAGGATGAGCAGGGAGAGTATGGACTCGATTATGTACTGGCTGTACGGGATGGACTCGAGGTCCGGGAGGAATATCAGGTAAAAGACCGAGACGAGGCTCGCGGCGGATACGTACGTAAGCAGGCTCCGCTTGGATGGCTCCTCCCCGGCGACCAGCATCTTGCTCCGCCTCATCCTGAGCACGACTGCCAGGAATCTCGCCAGCCTGATGAACCGCAGGGAGCGGAGCCCAGCCCCTATGATGGTGATGGTCTCGAAGAATGCGAAGGCATAGGCTGGGACTAGCGCGAGCAGGTCGATCCAGTGCCACTTAAGGTACCCCAGCCTGTCCTTCTCAGACCTCAGCTCGAAGGCGAAGTCGATCCCGAATATCAGGCATATCAGAAGGTCAGCGGAATATACAAGCTGCCTCCACGCCGGTTCGAGCGGGACGGTGAAGTCGACCAGCAGGAGCAGGATGGACAGCACCGCGAGGAGAGCCATTGCCAACTCAGAGGCGTACCCAGACCGCACTCAGCACCACTTCACGAAACCGTATGCGCCCAGATCTTGCTTTTTAAGTTTCCCGTGTATTTTCGGTTGGAAAGTGTCCGCGGGTGCCGCTGACTGCATGTGCGGGGAAGGCCGGATAAACCGAAAACAGGCAAACCGAGCGCATAGTGATTTTGGCTGTAAAAGAGCCCAGACCCCCAATAGAGTTAAGAGGTCTGAGGGGGAATATCGTTTTTAATGGTCTGGCATATGGAAGCAATCACTGCTCAGAACCTGACCAAGAAATTCAACTCCTTCACCGCAGTGGACGGGCTAAGCCTCGAGATCCATGAGGGGGAGGTCTTCGGACTGCTCGGGCCGAACGGCGCGGGGAAGACCACGACGATCAGGATGCTCGCCTGCATAATATCCCCGACCTCGGGCACCGCCCAGATCCACGGGAAGGAGATCACCAAGGATCCGACCGCGGTCAGGGCGATGGTAGGGGTGCAGACCGAGAGCCCCAGCCTCTACGAGCGCCTGACCGCCTCGGAGAACCTCGAGTTCTTCGCCAAGGCATATGGGATGGAAGATCCAGCGAGGATCCGGTTCAGGATAAGGGAGCTACTCGAGTTCTTTGACCTTTGGGAGAGGAGGGAGGATAGGGTCGCCGTCTTCTCCAAGGGCATGAAGCAGAAGCTCGCGATTGCGCGGGCTATAATCCACGACCCCCCGGTGCTCTTCCTGGACGAGCCGACATCGGGGCTGGACCCGGAGTCGTCGAAGCTGATCCGGGATCTCATACTCAAGCTGAGCAGGATGGAGAAGAGGACGATCCTGATCTCGACGCACCGGCTAGAGGACGCGGAGAGGATCTGCAACAGGGTAGGGATAATCCTGAGGGGCGGGCTCAAGGTCGCGGGCACGCCGGAGGAGCTCAGGAACAGGGTCGCGGGGGAGGCGAAGGTGGAGATCCGGATCCTGGGAAGCGCCTCCGACTACGTCCGCTCGGTGGAGGGGGTGCCGGGCGTCTCAGGAGTCGAGGCAAAGGGCAGTGAGCTTGTCGTCAGCACAGGGGATCCCGGACTGACGACTCCGGACATAGTCAGGAGGGTCGTGGAGGATGGCGGCCAGATCCTATCCGTGAGGCCGTCCCTCCCGTCCCTAGAGGAGACCTACCTGAGGATTGTGGAGGGGATGAGGGGTTGAGGTTCGGGAATGCAATGCTCGTGTTCTGGAAGGACTGGAAGGAGATCAGGAGGAACTACCAGGTGCTCGCGCCGATCATCTTTGTGCCCCTGGTCTTCACAACCGTGCTGCCGCTGATCCTAGTCCTGGTACCCTCGGTGGTTGGGATGCCAGGGACGGCTTTCCAGCTCATCGGGCCGATGTTCGAGAACCTCCCTCCGGAGGTCAAGGCGGCGGTGGCAGGGATGGGTGCGGAGGAAACCATGGTCTACATATTCGCGCTCTACTTCTTCGCCCCGTTCTTCCTCATAATACCGCTCATGGCATCCAGCGTCCTGGCGTCAGACA
>JARYLH010000026.1 GCA_029907755.1 Candidatus Methanosuratincola sp. | reverse complement strand
CGAGGCTCCTGACGCCCTCGATTACGATGGGCGACCCGTTGTTCCGGACCCTCTCGAGGCATTTCTTAGCCACCACGCTGTTCCCGTGTTCCCTCCTGAGGTCGAGCATCAGCGCCCCCAGGGACTCAGGGGTTATTGGGATGCCCCTTGCCCTGGCCTCGTCCCTTATCACGTCCCCCATATTCAGGACTGTGAATCCCATCAAACGTGCGGTGTCAGAGACCACTGACTTGCCAGAGCCAGGCATCCCCGTTATGCAGTATATCAATGAGCTCCCCGAAAAAGAAGTTAAAAGTATCCGCATATAACGGTTATCCAGAGTGGTATAGTATGGAATCAGTGAGGGCTTTCTTCGCTCTCGAGATCTCTGATGATATGAGGAGGAGGATAGCCGATCTCGGGAAAGAGGTGGCCAGGTCTGGCGCAGACGTCAAGGTAGTGGAGGCGGAGAACCTCCACGTGACAATGAAGTTCCTAGGGGAGGTTCCAGCCTCGAAGGTCGATGAGATCGCAGGCGGCCTGGATGGGATGAGGGTCCGGCGGTTCGAGCTCGAGGCGAGGGGGGCAGGTGCCTTCCCAGACAGACGGATGATCAGGGTGATGTGGGTCGGGATCGGCAAGGGCGCGGGCGAGGTGACGGAGGTTGCCAGGAAGCTGGACTACGCGCTCGGGAGGCTCGGCTTCCCCAAGGAGAAGAGGTTCGTGCCCCACATAACGGTCGGCAGGGTCAGGTCCCCGAAGAACAGGGAAGCCCTGCTAAGCATCCTTGACAGCCACTCACAGACAGTCTTCGGGACGGCTCTGGTAGACCGGCTGGTCCTCAAAAAGAGCACGCTCACAAGGTCAGGCCCCGTCTACACAGATCTGAAGGTGTTCCCATTTGAGTGAGGGGCAGGAGACCTCAGCCGTCAAGTCTGAGGTCCTGAAGAGGGTGAGGCCGACAAAGGAGGACTGGGAGGAGATCCTCAGGGCCGTGGAAGTCGTCAGGGGCAGGATCCTTGAGGCTGCGAGGGGGATGGGGCTTGAGGTCAGGGTTGAAGTGGAGGGATCGATCGCCAAGGACACATGGATCTCCTCGGACAGGGACGTTGATCTCTTCATCATATTCCCCCCTAGTGCGAGGAGGGAGGTCATTACCGGCGTTGGGCTGGAGCTTGCAAAGGCAGGGGCAGGGGAGAGGTGGAAGACAGGCTACGCGGAGCACCCCTATGTCGAGGCGGAGGTGCTCGGCTGCAAGATGGACATAGTACCGAGCGGTGAGCTCGTGCCAGGCAAAAAGGCGATGACGGCAGTCGACAGGACGCCTTTGCACACAAGATACGTGAGGGATAGGCTCAGCGAGGCAGGGAAGGACGAAGTTAGGATCCTGAAGCAGTTCATGAAAGGGGTCGGGGTCTACGGGGCAGAGCTGAAGGTAGGCGGCTTCTCAGGCTATCTCTGCGAGCTCCTCATAATCAGGTATGGGAGCTTTGAGGAGACCCTGAGAATGGCAGCGGGCTGGCGGCTGAGGGAGGTCATTGATATAGAGGGGCATTACAGCCACGGATCTGCCCTTGATGCGTTCGGTTCCCCTTTGGTTGTCGTGGACCCGGTGGACAGGGGGAGGAATGCCGCGGCAGCAGTGACCCATCGTGCCCTCGCAACGTTCATCTCGGCATCGCGCCATTTCCTTAAGAGACCTTCGATCTCTTTCTTCTTCCCTCCGGACAGTCAGATCGAATCGGCCGAGCTGATGAGGATGGTAGAGGGGAGGGGGACTGAGTTGTTGGCGATAGAGATAACCTGCCCGAGCCTCCCCTCTGACGTGCTCTGGGGGGAGATCAACCACAGCCTCTCGAGGATTTCGGGTCTGCTGAAGGAGAAGGGGTTTAGGCTACTCGACGCCTCCGCTTGGTCTGACGAGAAGGAGATAGTGATCTTCCTGATCGAGCTTCAGGAGGGCAAGTTGCCAGAAACAGAGCTCCACCTTGGCCCGTCCGCAATCTTCCCCGATGACGAGGCGAGGTTCCTGGAGAAGCACCTTAAGAGCCCAAGTACGGTCGCGGGACCCTTCATCTCAGGCGACAGGTGGTGCGTCATCAGGAGGAGGGGGGCCACGGAAGCCAGGAAGGTGCTCGAGGAGAGCCTCCCGAAGATGAAGCTGAGCCCGGACATCGCCACGGAGACGAGGCGGGGCTTCAGCCTGGTTTCGGCGGGGGGACTGATCAAGCGCTCACAGGAGAGGCCGGGGCTGATGCAAGAGGTCTTCATGTTCCTGAGGAAGAGGCCGCTATGGCTGGAGTGATCGTCCCCCTCGAGGTCGCAAGGCTCAAGGCAGTCCTCTCCTACCCCCACTTCTCGGATGCCCACTATGAAGCGGTGCTCGAGGATCTGAGGGCACTAGGGGCGGAGGGGATAGCACTCGCCGGAGATCTGGAAGTAGGGGATGCCAGGCTGATAGGGAAGGGCTGCACCGCGGTCGTATGCCTCGGGGTGATCCGGGGCCGGCAGGTCGCTTTGAAGATAAGGAGGAGCGACTCGTCCAGGGAAAGCCTGGAGGGGGAGGCTTCGAACCTGGAGTTTGCGAACTCGTTCGGGGTGGGCCCGAAGCTTTACTGCGCAAGGAGGAATGCAATAGCCATGGAGCACATAAGGGGGCAGAATTTCGCGAGGTGGCTCGAGGGGGGGCCGCGGACAGATGCGGTCAGGCGCGCGGTGCTTGACGTCTTGGGGCAGTGCCTTTCCCTGGACTTGCACGGCCTGGACCACGGGGAGCTCTCGGATGCCAAGAAGCACATAATAATCAGTGAGGCGGGGAGGGCGTACATAATCGACTTCGAGAGCGCGAGCAGGTCTAGGAAGTGCAGGAACCTCACTTCGGTCGTCAGCTACCTCTTTTTCAAGGAGAGCGTGTCTAGGCTGCTCATGGCGCACATAGCCTGGGACAGGAAAACCCTTGCCGAGATAATGAAGGGGTACAAGGCAGCCCCGTCGGATCGGTTGCTGGAAGCGCTCACCTCCCATCTCAAGCTTTATTAGCGAAGCTGGGAAATCATCTCCTGAGGCCGAGGAATCCACTCGGCCGTTGATGAAGGAGAGTCTCGGACTTCGGGATGACGAGAACTTACCCGACTGGGGTCGGATCGAGCGAACTGACGGTGCACCTAAGTGCAGGCCTCTATTTTCGTGATGATAGAAAGGCTTAATAGCCTATCACTTCTTGGTGGGTTTGTGCAAAGAAATTTGCATCAAATAAAATAGGAGTGAAAGAAATGGCAAGTAGAGAAATGCACAAGGCAGTCTGTTCCGAGTGCGGCCAGGAATGCGAAGTTCCTTTCAAGCCGGACGGGACTAGGCCTGTGTATTGTAGGGACTGCTACGCTAAGCGCAGGGGCCCAAGAAGGCGGTAAACCAACCTTCTGAACCGTATAAAGATTAGTTTGGATTTTTTTGTTTTTGACTTTTTACAATTTGCTGGCATTCAACCAGCGGTGCCCCGGCTTCCAATGGAATGTTCATCCTTTACAAAATTATAATTTATAATTATAGATCGTATAGTCTTATATACCATAAATAAGTCTTCTGAAGCGGAGGCGCAACTAAAGGTTGCAGTTTTCTGAGGCCACCAAAAGGATGATAGAAAGATGCTTTGCGATGAACGAGCTGGAGACTGAGATCCAGGGGCTCTTGAGGGGGCTCCCGGAGGAGATGGCAAGGAAGATCGGGGGGACCAAGGAGTACTGGACAGAGAGGTTCATAAGCAACCCCGTCATGCAGAAGCTTGTCGAGGACGCGCTCAGGTGGTCGATCAGGAGATCCCAGAGCTGGAGCAAGAGGGAAGGGAAACCGATACGGCACTACCTCAAGATGATAATCGACAACGGCGACATTCCGGAGTGGATTTCCTGGCACGCCAAGGCCATGGAGTTTTGAAGACGCCAAAAAGCACCACAAAAACCAATACCTTTTTTATAACTAAGAAAGATCTATTTTCAGGTGAATAAAATGCCAGAGGAGAAGAAAGGTAAAGCTGAGGAAGCGGCCGAGAAGACAGGCGAAGTAATCGGGAAGGGGCTGAAGAAGGGAATCGGCGTCGCCAAGGCATTGGGTAAGGGCGCAAAAGAAGCGGTGTCGAAGGAAGAGAAGAAATAATAAAACCTTTATTTTTTAGACTTTTTTTCTGTGGCTCTAATTTTGTTCACGGATCAATGTTGGTGGCGGATGCTTTGGGTATCCTAGCTTGCGGGTCAGCAGATTCCTAACCTTTATTAACAGGTTGATAGTCTCTCCATCAGTAGAATTGTGACTCGGGGCCGTAGTCTAGCTTGGACCAGGATGCAAGCCTGGGGCGCTTGTGATCTCGGGTTCAAATCCCGACGGCCCCACCATTAAACCTTCATATACGAGCCAAACAGGCAGCACCAAGGCAAAAAGGTGCAGGAGCAAAGATAAGGAAGAAAAAACCTGACTTCAGACCGGGAAAGAGGTCGCTGTAGGCTTGACTTCGGATCGAAGTTCTTGAATATCCCATATCCAGTTTGGAGTGATTGAGTTTCATCTTCACCGACCAGCCGTCGTGCACACTCCCGCAGGATCTTCCAGCAGGTGCACAATCAAGCTCCTAAGGACATTAAGCAGACGCTGATCCGCCATCATCATGGGGAGCATTGTTGGAGGGCGGATTTTTCCAAATCCTTGTTCATGTGAACCCAGTGCTTGGCTATCCTGAAGCCGATCTTCAGGGCTAACCCCAGCGACGCCTTGTTCTTCTCGAAGATGTACATCGCAGCAGACTCCATGCCCTTGCGGAACAGAAAGTTCAGAGCCGTTACCGTGAGCGCTGACGTCAGCCCCATATTCCTGTACTCTGGGAGCGTGGCAGCCGGACCCAAGTATCCCCGCAACCTCCCGAAGTGCTTGGAGTACTCGTGGTCAGGCATACAGACGGTCGCTGAGACGATCCGGTTTTCCACCTCTGCAACCTGGATCCATTCCTCGCTGAAACCAGGAACTTCCCACCAAGAGCGTACCTCTTCCATACTCAGCCGCTCGAAACGGAAGGATCTGTTCATCAGATCTACAAGTGCGTCAAGCTCCTCGCTGCGCAGGCTCCGGATCGTGGCAGCGCACCTCGTCGGGGGGACCTGCTTTTGGCAGCTGAGCGGGATTGTCAGGTGGTATACCCCGCCATCCAAGGAGTAGCCCCTCTGCTCCCAACGGCTGATCAGGGGGCTCCCCTCCTCCACATTCGTGTATACGCTATCCACTCCGGCGAGCTGCTCGAGCTCATGAACGAGAAGATCCTCTATCAGCTGGTTTTCGGATGTCTGGGCTGCAGCGAGCAGGTCGATGCAGTTCCCCCAAGGCCAGACCACGAGCGATATGACTCCGAGGATCCTGCCAGAATCCTCTGCGACGAGAAGGGTGGGTTTGCGTTTACGTACATAATCGATGAAGGACTCGGCGGCGAGTGGGATCTCCTCATACGAGGCGCTGTACTGTGCGTTGATTATCTGCACCGCCTCGGGAACGTCCTCATGGCGCAGGCGCCTGACGCGGGTCATAAGTAAGCAACCGCAGGAGAGCAAGTTATACTTATTTCCAGGAATGGTGGTCAACCATAAAGCAACTAGAGCCACCCGAAGCCCTGTGCTATGAAGGTGACCCCCAGAATGGCAACGAATGCTCCGAGTACCAAGGCGATCGCCCTCTGGTGACGGCTGACGTATCGCTCTTGGCTCTTTACCAAGTATGAGACCGAGGTATAATAAGCAAAATCCGAGGACCAGTGACCTGCTGTCACCAATACCACCCCAGCCATCCCCATGATGTCCATCCCCTGGAGGAGCAAGGCGAGACCTGCTGTCGCCCACCAGACGGGCTGAGTCGGGTTTACTGCCGTGTAGAAGATGCCGCCCAGAAACGAGGATCCCGTTCGGGCGCTTTGCATTTTGCTTGTCGAGGGGTCGGAGCGTATCATATTGGCTCCCATAAGAAGCAGGACCGCGCCACCAATGACATAAATGTAGAGCCTGGCGCTGGATATGAGCCAGCCAAATCCGAGCAGGATCATAATTATTATCAAGGACTCCCACACGACGTGCCCGGCGACGATAAGCGGTCCAGTAACCCGCTGCTTGCGGGCAGTATCAAAGACTGTGAAGGCAGTGAAAGGTCCGGGGATTACGGCCCCGCTGAGACCGACAGCGAATCCCAAGAGGAAGAGCATTATGGACTCGAGCATGAGGATCGTACTTCCGTATTAAATGACAGGCGACGTGGGCTAAAGGGCTTTACGGTTTGCAAATAGTCGCAGACATGAATTCGAAATGAGTGGAGTAATTCACGCTTTAATTAAAAAAAGGTATTACTTGGGAGGTTCTTGTTTGATTATTACTTCTTGTCGCTTCGGTTTTGCAGCGTAGGAGGCCAGCGAGTACACCAGCCAAGCGATGATGCCATAAATCACCCCGTTGAGGATTGCCGCGGCAAAGGTCGGAGCCGGAATCCCGAGTAGCGGATAATCAGTCTCGGGGAAACCCAAGGCAAAATAAATCGAGAGACCAGGAGGTATCGATGGAGTCGAAACGGTTAGTACAAGAGCGGCAAAGAACACGACAAGAAAAACCAGAGCGCCCTTCATTCAAAACGCCTTAACACACGTACTCGTCCGGTTATTAAAGCATGATCTCAAAAAAGTTGCTTTAGCATCAACAAAGTTTTATTATTTCGTCTGAAAGGAGCATTATTTCAATAACGAGTGTCTCCTCCCTGACGGTTAACTGGAGTAGTGAACGCGGCTCTGGCACTCGTCCAGGTTGTTGACGAGCTGGCGCCCATCTCGTTCGTTCTCTTGGAAAAAGTCTAGTGCACACTCCTAGCTTGAGGGTCGGAACCCTCTGCGGACTCCTCCGTAAGGCAAGCACCCATTATCACCGAATCGCAGCAGCGGCTTGGTGTTACCGCCTCGCGTTTTAAATCCCAGGCGAAAATGCGGCCCAAAAAATCTATCCGAATGTGCTTTGCCTGTTCAATCATTTCATTTTTTTGTTTTGGTTTTATCTAAAAAATAACAGAATTCAATACAGCAAATACTTCTTATGGAGCGGATGGCAAGAGCGGGGTTGTTCCGCCTAGGTTATTTTTCGAACCGCAAATATCAGGATGTAGAAAAGGACGAAGTAGACTATCAAGTCCAGCGTGAAGACCACGAGTTGTGAAATCAAAGACTCGAACGCAGCAAGACCCTCAATGTTAAGTTTAGAGGTAGGGAGATGGCTAGTCATGTAATCCATAATCGGCCAGAATGTGCGGCTCATCAAGTTGAGGAACCTAACATCAACTATCGATATCGTGAATGCCAAGAGGAGAGAAGCTTGCTCAATCTCCTTTTGGGGCACTTACTCACTTCCGATAGAATATTTTGCAAAGTGCTTAATAAAATATACTTTTATACTGTTTTTTAGACCTATATTGCTAACTGTAATACAGTTGATTCTTCAAAAACGGTTCCCCTTCGATCATGTCAAAATGCCCCCTTTTCGGTGGTTCGAACTCGGCATACATAAATGGGCGCCCACATAAACTATGCCCAGCTATGAGGAAAGCGCGATGACCGACCCCTCGATCCAAGCAGTAGAGCTCACGAAGTGCTACAACTCATTCTGCGCCCTCTCTGGGCTGAACCTCCGCCTAGAAGGCGCGAAGTGTGTAGGATTCTTGGGACCGAACGGAGCCGGCAAGACCACAGCCTTGAAGATGCTCACAGGCATGATCCGCCCGACTAGGGGCAAGGCACTGATCAATGGGATCGACGTCCAAGAGAACAAGAAGGCTGCACTCTCGACCTGCGGTGCGCTGATTGAGACGCCCGAGATCTATCCCGCGCTATCTGTTAAGGAGGCGCTCATGATGGTTGCAGAGATCAGAGGGGTCCCATCCACAGTCCGCAAGGACGCGGTCATGAAGGCGATCGCTGAGGTGAAAATGGAAGAGTGGATAGACACGAAGTGCGGCAAACTATCCAAGGGCATGAAGCAGAGGGTGAACTTGGCTGCGGCGCTCGTTTCGGATCCGATCATAATGCTGCTGGATGAGCCTTCCTCCGGACTGGATCCGAGGGGAATGGCCGAAGTGAGGGAGATCGTCAAGGGGCTCAAGAAGAAGGACAGGCTGATTTTCATGAGTTCGCACCTCCTGGGCGAGGTGACCGAGATCTGCGACGAGGTAGCAATATTGGATCACGGTAAGCTCCTGGCATACGACAAATTAGAGAGGCTGACTTCGGCATTGGCGGTGGGCAATACCAAGGAATGCGAGGCGTCATTTTCAAGGGATCTTGGCAGCGATGCATTGAAGGAGATTGCATCGATAGAAGGGGTTACGGGTTTGGAGCTTGTCGAGCCCAAGAGGCTGATCTTGAGGTTGGAGGGGGGCAACGAGGCACAGGAGCGGGCACTGGCAAAGATTGCAGGTTTGGGGGTCGGGCTCATCGCTTTCAGACCTTCATCTTCCGCTCTCGAGGAAACTTATCTGAGGCTTGTGAAGGACTCGAGGTGATGATCGCATGGCGGATAGAATGGGAGGACCAGGGGAACGGACGCGGGGCGCAGACGCGACGGGGCGCTCCATACCCGGAAGCGCCTCGCAGCTCAAAACAATTGCGAAGTACGAGCTGATGAATTATATCAGGACCAGGAGGTTCTACGTGCTGCTCACAATCACGCTGATAATGAGCGGCCTTTTGACTGCGGTAGTCGCATTGTACCAGCCAGCAGGCTTTCTCTCCTCTCCGCTCGGGTTCTACTCGAGCTGGTGGGGCATGGCAGCCACATACATACTGATCCTATCCGGGATTTTCTTCGGAGGCGATGCAATCTCTGGGGAGTTCCAGAACAAGACAGGCTACTTCCTAGTGGTGAATCCGGTAAAGAGGTCCACGATTTACGCTGGCAAGTGGGTCGCAGCGTTCATCGCATCGCTTGCCATATTCAGCGCGTTTGTCGCAGTCACCGTTGCTAACGGGGCATACTACTTCGGGCTCGATGTGCCTTACCAGTTCGGTCTATCGTTGGCTTTCTCTGTCCTCTACCTGATGTCGATACTCGGGGTGACGTTCTTCTTCAGCGCGATATTCAAGAGTGCCTCGATCTCCATTCTAGTCACCGCGATACTCTTCCTGTTCGCCTTCTCTCTGACGCAGACGCTGGTTAGCAACTTGGCTCAGATGGAGCCGTGGTTCCTGATAACCTACGGTGCAGAGGTAATAGGGAATGTCCTGAAAGATCCGTACCCGACCCACATCGTAACGGTCCAGCTAGGGCGGGTCACATTTACGACCTACAACGCCCCGATCCTCAACGGCGTTGCTATCATGGCAGCATACTTCGTGATCTGCGCTGCCCTCGGGCTGGTCATATTCGAGCGCAGGGATTTTTCCTAGGCAAGCATTCAATTCAAGGCAAAGAAGGACAGAACTGGGTCGGCTCTGCACTGTCCATCCTGTTTCAGACATCTCGCGGAGATGCCTGATCGTCAGATCCAGGATTTCGTTCGGATCTGGGGGATCCCCTTGACCTATTCCCGGGCATCCAGGATCATAGATTATCACGTATG
Source organism: Candidatus Methanosuratincola sp. (assembly GCA_029907755.1). Lineage (GTDB taxonomy): Archaea > Thermoproteota > Methanomethylicia > Methanomethylicales > Methanomethylicaceae > Methanosuratincola. Next base: position 4,661 of record JARYLH010000026.1, on the reverse strand, counting down.
CCTCGGTTCCTGACGGATTTACCCTGATTGCGTTGGGATCGACTTCAAATCCGGTTTCCAAGAATTCAGATTCAGGGATTGCAATGAACGGGAAGGCACGGCACAGGATCGGCCTATCTTTGTATATGGTGCAGGCTTCGCCTTCGAGCAATGAGCATACCAAGCGCCCGCCCCTGAAGGATTTCCTGGTTGTCCTCCAGCCCCTGTCAGCGCTGGCGCCGAGGCGCCCAAGTTCCCTGTCGCTGAGCATCACGTCCAGCGAACAGCACCGGGTGCATCTCGCGCACCTGAATTTTGTGGAAGGGGTCAGGAATTTCAGCTCTGCCATATTTAACTGGATCCATACGAAGGCAGAAAAAGCTATCATTTCTATCGCCGGCAAGGGGAAGATGTGGTGGGAAGTTCCCGATAGTGAGAGAGACCCGCGGAAGGGACAGCATTAAGCAAGACGAAAAGTTAAAAAAAGAAAGGCAATCCTTTCAGAGTGAGTGCGGCCATAGTCTAGCCTGGTTAGGACGTCGGCCTTCCATGGCGTACTGACCGAAGAAAGCCCATGACCCGGGTTCAAATCCCGGTGGCCGCACCACTCACAATCCCAGCGCAACACACTCAAAGGAACCCAGGTGTATTGTGAACGCCAAGGGACGCTACACCAGCGCCTAATAGATGGTGCCGGCTGACAGTAGCTTAATAGTCAGAGCGCCGAGATCTAACTATGGCATCATACACCGTACACTACAAGTTCAGCCAGCGCTTCAATTTCCCTGCCCAGGAGGTCTACAGATGGTGCACCGACTTCCAGGCCGGCGACATCGCGTTAATGAATGAGAAGGGCAAGAGGCGCGTCAGGAGAATCAACGAGGACACGCTCGTACTGACGGATACCCTTATCGGTGAGTGGGGCGAAGTGACTAAGAGAAGGTTAGTCCGTCTCTATCCCGAACTTCTCTTCTGGACAAATACCCGGCTGAGCGCGGACGGCAGGTACTCCCAGTTCCTCTATCAGATAGTTCCCGAGGGGGAGGAGCGCTCTCGACTAGATTTTACCGGTTCCCAAGTCTATTATGGCGGCGAGAAGCCCACGGCAGACAGGATAGCTTCGATGGCCGAAGAGCTTTCCAAGGAAGACTCCCGTGCATGGAAGGCTTTGGCTATGGCAATGGAAAAAGATCTTTCCCGGTGAGAGATGATCGACGCTCATGGCTCTCACCCAATCACTAGCCTGGTCGCTCCCATTCCTATTTAAAAACTGAAAGATGCCCCCACGCCGGCAGGGGTGGGCTGATCATGTTTAGAAGGTTCAATGGTTTACGGATCTCCTTGGCAGGATTGAAGCCACCACCATCATTGAAGGCCCGACCAGGACTCCTGCCCAGAGCAGCACGCCCAGCACCCCGAGTGCGAATATGGATAGCCTGGTTCTGGTGGACGGGTTCCAGTTTTGTGCCTTCCGGAGGGCGGCTATTCCCAGGATTACTGGCAGCCCAGCGAAGACCAAGGTGATCCCGACTTCCGGTCCGAGCTCCGCCCACCTTGAGGCATAGGCTACCTGGTTCAATATTGTCGCCCCTGTCCCAATGTAGAGGAGCGAGGCCACAGCCGTCAACGCCTTGGGGAGGCGCCCGAGTCCGGTGGGACGCCACTTCCACAGAATGAAAAGCAATCCAATCGCAACTACGATGGCCATCGGGGCCAGGACGGCAAGTGGAGACTGACCAGACCACAGGTAGATCAGGATCTGATTGATCGGTATCGTCACCCATTCGTACGGCGTAAATTCCTCCTTGTACCCAATCGCCAGGCTGTACGACCCAGGGATCTCGTCGAAGACTGCCAAGTAGTATGTGCCTGTTGCAGGGGCTTCTGAGGAGTATGAAACGACCTTGTAGAATACAGTGGGGGTAAATCCCTCGTAATAAGCAGAGTCGGCAGGTGTCCCTTCGATCACGAGAACGCCAGATCCTTCCGGAACCTCGAAAGGCAGAGTTTCCATGCGATCAGGCACCCCTGGCCCGATTATTGCGATGAGCGGGGAGAACCCCGACTCCTTTGACTCGGGCGAGATCTGAAGCGTGAAGTATATTCTGCCGCCTTCGTTAATCTCGAACTTGTAGAAATGGGCGGCCGCTCCCCCAGGCAGGTACGAGAACACCGCCCAAGACTTGGCAGGGTCGTCAATCATGACCGCCCGATCTGGGCTGTCGTTCCCGCCTGCGATTATCGGAGAGTGCGCCGACACAGGAACGACGATCATTGCCAGCAGCAAGATCAAGGGCAACAGAGATTTCCTTAATCCCATACGACATTTTAGTCGCTAGTAGTTATATTTCTTGCCGGCGCGAATTGATATTCTCTTCAATGCAGAAAATCCCATCGGTGACCGTTCTCCATTCCCGGGGCGTCCCATCGCCCTGCGGATCCGATTTGAAAAAAGGCGAAGTGGAAGTTCATCTCTTGAACGCAGAGATGCCTGGGTAGATCGCCTCGGCGCCGATCTCTTCCTCTATTCGCATGAGCTGGTTGTACTTGGAGGTCCTCTCCCCACGGGCTGGCGCTCCTGTCTTTATCTGCCCGGTCCCGAGGGCTACGGTTATGTCAGCGATGTAGTTATCCTCGGTCTCGCCCGACCTGTGGCTGACTACCACCGAATAGCCGTTCTTGGTCGCGGAGGCTGCGACTTCGAGTGCCTCGGAGAGGGTCCCGATCTGGTTCACCTTCAGCAGGATAGAATTCGCAGCCCCCATCGAGACGCCGCGGCTGAACCTCTTGATGTTGGTCACAAATATGTCATCACCAACCACCTGGACGCGCCCCCCAAGCCTCCGCGTGAGTTCGGCGAAACCCTCGTAGTCCTCCTCTTCGAGGGGATCCTCGATCGACACGATTGGATAGGAATCCAGGAGCGCAGAGTAGTAGTCTATGATGCCGCTCCTGTCCAGCCGCCTGCCATCGATCGCATATGCCCCGTCCTTGAAGAAGTTGGAGGCCGCGGAGTCTATGGCAAGCATGACGGCACCCTCGTCGTAGCCAGAGGCGCTGACCGCGGACATTATCGCGTCCAGGGCCTCCTCTGAGCGCGAAAGAGGGGGCGCGAAGCCGCCCTCGTCCCCCACGTTTACTGCAGAGGGGCCGTACCGTTCCCTCAGGATCCCCTTCAGCGATGCATAGACCTCAGAGCAGATCCGAACCGCGTCCCTGAACGAATCCGCCCCGACAGGCACCACCATGAACTCTTGGACCGCCAGTTCGTTGCCGGCGTGCTTCCCGCCGTTGATTATGTTCATCATCGGCACGGGGAGTATCCTGGACCTTGGGTTCAGGTACCTGTAGAGTGGCACGCCAGACGTGCTGGCGGCTGCGCGCGCGACCGCGAGAGATACGCTCAGGATCGCGTTGGCACCCAAACGGGATTTGTTTTCGGTCCCGTCGAGGGCAATCATCCTGCTGTCGATCTCGCGCTGGGACCTGCTGTCCATCCCCACGACTGCCGGGGCTATGACTTTCACGACATTTGTGCAGGCATTGATCACCCCCTTGCCGTGGAACCGCTTCCCTCCGTCCCGCAGTTCCACCGCCTCGTGCTTACCGGTTGAGGCGCCCGATGGGACCGATGCCCTCCCGAAGCCGCCCTCTGTGAGCACGTCCGTCTCGACGGTCGGGTTGCCTCTCGAATCGAGTATCTCCCTAGATCTCATCCCCTTCACAATGTAAGTGCAAGGATCCATAGCCATTCACTCCAGAGAATGAAACTCAAGCTCCTTTAGCACTCTCTCCCTTATGAGGCATGTGAGCTCCTTTTCGGCGACCGGGGCGCCCCTTTCCACAACTTTCCTCAGCATGGGCTCGAGCGGCACCCTGCAGGATGGGCAATCCCCACCAGGCGAGCCCCAGGGGGCGACTACCCATTTGTGGCACCGAGGGCACCTCCAGGCCTGTTTCCTGCCCCCGTACTTGCCCCTCTTTGAGAGGGGCTTGCCCTGCACCTCGACCAGGTCGAGAGAGAAATCGATGGTCGGCGCGTTCGACACGGATGTGCCTACTCCGAAGCCGTCTACAGGGCCCGCAGCGAGCCTGGATACGGAGGACTCGCCCAGGCCCCCAGATACGTAGATCTTGACGTGCCTGTAGCCCCGGAGGTCAAGCTCCCAGCGCACCTCTTTGACGATCTCGAGGAAGTCGCCCCTCCTCGATCCGGGCGTGTCGAGGCGGACTCCGTCGAGCCTGTCTCCGAGGAGCTCCGCGGCCCTGATCGCCTCGAACTTCTCGTCGCACATGGTATCGACTAGTGCGATCCTTGGGACTGATGGGTCGACAACCTCATCGAAGGCGCTCCACGCAGCCTCCTGCTTTCCGAATATCAGGATGAGCGGGTGGGGCATAGTCCCGGAGGGCGGGATCCCGAGCAGCTTTGCGCCCATCACGCCGGAGACGCCGTCGAATCCCCCGATGTAGGCAGACCTGTCGAGCATAGGGGCTAGTGCAGGGTGCATCCGCCTGATGCCGAAGGCGAAGACTGTTTTGCCCCCCGCAGCCTTCTTGACCCTCGCCGCCGCGGTCGCAACACCCGAGGCCTGGCATATGAGCCCGACCGTCGCCGTCTCGACTGAGACGAAGGAGCCGTACTTGCCAACGATTGCCATCTGGGGGAAACGGTAGCCCTT